>CAYNBU010000020.1:7457-15493 GCA_964395925.1 uncultured Candidatus Saccharibacteria bacterium | reverse complement strand
AGACTCAAACTCCTGGCCTCTTCCTTGGCAAGGAAGCGCTCTATCAACTGAGCTATACCCGCATGGGTGGGTGTGATCGCTAGCGAACTGTCAGCTGCCTGCGTAACAAGGGCGTATTATACGTAAAACACCGTAGCATTTCAAGCAAAAACTGCTTTTGCCGGTTTTTATAAGCTTGTGCGGTTTGGTATAATACGAGAGGTAATTGGGAGCGCTCTACGCGCCTATTGACAAATAATATATATTATGCTATAATAAAAGGTATAGATATATTATGCCCCGATGGCATCTACTTCTTCAGAAGGATGCCTTTTTGTTTGGAAAGAAGCATATGAGTTTTTTAGATAGTTCACTACAAATTGGAAAAACCGACAGCCAGCGCCCGTACGTGCCGTCTTTCGCATTCCCCGAAATGGGGGAGCCGCAGGTTATTGCTAATCCGGGTGCCATGGTGGCAAACGGTCAAAAGCCAGGTGCCTCAAACGGTGGTTTGCTAGAGATCAACGGCTCTATATGGGGCTCCGACTTTGCCGCCATCGAAAGCGACGGCGACAAGCTGCGTATTTATCCGACCGACAAAGATGCTATTGATGTACCTAATCCCGAAACGAATCTTGGCTATTTTACTGCCGAAGGCGTCTCCATACTGACGGATTTTGAAACAGAAGAAATAGTGATTAACGGCCTGGTAACCGCCAACCGCTGGCTGGCCGAAGCGAAACGCCAGCTGCCCGGGTATCGAGTTACCAAACTCGCAAATGGACTTTCGGTTGTACAGCCACCTATGCCTATCCGCGCCAAGTTGTTCGACATCCAGGCCGACGGTTCTGCTCAGGCGCATCTGCTGTAATTAAAAACCCCACCAGGGGTGGGATGTCTATTGTGGTGGCTCCTCCCAGACTCGAACTGGGGACACAAGGCTCTTCAGGCCTCTGCTCTACCAACTGAGCTAAAGAGCCACAACCTCGGTATTCTACTAAAAAACTGCACTTTTCTCAAGTGGTAATCAGCTCGACTTCTTCTTGAAGCGGCCTTTATCGCGTGTTTCAAGCTTGGCAATGGCTTTTTCGAGGTGCTCATCGAGCTCAATATTCTGGCTGTTGGCCAGGCAAATCACACTATACAAAATGTCGGCCAGTTCATCGCCCAAGTCTTCATGCTCTTCGGTGCTCTTTTTGGGCTTGTCACCATATGTATGATTGAGGATACGCGAAACCTCGCCGACCTCCTCGATAATTCGAGCTAACTGGCTCAAAGGATGCCAATACGGCTTTTCGTAAGGTTGCAAACTTTCGTCGACTTGTTGCTGGTATTTCTTGAGGCTCATGCCCCCTATTGTACGCCATGGAAGATGTTCTGTTCATAGGTATGCACGAAATTGTCGAGCTGCTGCATGGTTTGCTCCTTTTCGCTCACCATGCGGTGCATGTCTTGCTCGAACTGTACAAACTGGCGTTTGGCGTTGTCGATTTCGTTTCGTAACACCTGGCTTCGCTGTCTTAAAATAGTGCGCTCTTGGTCGCTGCGCAGCGGGTCGGCGGCTTCGTGCTCGGCCTGGCTGATCTGTTGATTCAGCTCGGCAATGTGCTTGTCGGTTTCGGCGCGACGCTCGTCGATAGCGTGGCGGAACTCATCTTTGGCCGCACGCGTTTCGGTAATCGCCTGACGGAAATTGTTGATTGCGGTTCGGAGGTGGGCTTCACCAATCATATTGACTCCTTACAACTTTAACAGTGCTTTCAGTATATGATTTTGCTCGCTCGGCGGCTGTGAATTATTTCGCATTAAAAACCCACTACCAGAGGTAATGGGTAGGTAAAATACGTGGTGGAGCTATGGGGATTCGAACCCCAGACCTCTTCGCTGCCAGCGAAGCGCTCTAGCCAGCTGAGCTATAGCCCCGTAACAGCTCAAGATTGTACACCATTTACCCCATAAAAACCAGAGTTCTGCAGAGGATGCTACAATATCCTATATGGCAAACGAATACCTCGAAGAACTACAAAAACTCGACACCCCGTGGTTCTACCGCATTGCATGGATTGGCGGAGCGCTGCTGTTCGTTCTGGCTGGCTACCTGTGGTGGAACTACGCATCGGTCAACCCTGAGCGTGTATTTTGGGGAACCGTGAGCAATAACCTGGTAATCAGCGGTGTTACCAAAGAAACGGTCACTAACGAAGCGAATGGCTCGCTCAATCAAGTTCAACAAATAAGCTTGGGCGCTCAAAACGCGGCAACCAGCATCACCACTGTTGAGCAAAAGGCGGTAGATGCTTCTTCTACCAAAGTAGTCACCGAAACCGTTGCGACGCCGCAGGCCGACTTTTCGCGCTACATAAGCATCGAAACCTCTCAAAAAACGACCACCAGCCAAGCCTTCGACTTTGGTGCCGCGCTGAACATATGGAGCAAACAAGACCTCGCCCAAGAAGGCAATGGGGCATTCACCGAAGCTTTGTACGGCTTGCTGCCGCTGGCATTTATCCAAGGCAATGAACGCCACGCCATTGTAAGCGACATGCAAAAGAACAAAGTGTACGACGTGCAGTACGACAGCCTCAAAAAGCGCCGCGAAAACGGGCGCCTCATCTATGATTACACGGTTGCAATTGATGCCGAACAGTACGTAAAGGTACTCAAGCAAGTTGATGCAGCTATGGGGATTAATCAGCTCGAAAGCGTCGACCCATCGCAATATAGCGGTGGTGCTCCAATTGAGGTGCAGATTTCTATCGATGCCCATGCACAACAGGTAGTGAGCATAACGTATCCCGATGGTGCGCGCGTCGAAAAGTACTCAGCATATGGCGTTTCCCGCCCGTACACATTGCCCGAGAACGCAATTACTCGCGAAGAGCTGCAAACCAAGCTTAACGACATCCTCAATAAGTAGCTTCTTGCCCGCCAGTCATCTATACTAGAGCCATGCAACTCGTTGTCGATTCGCTGCTCACCAACTACCAAACCAGCGGCACAAAAAAACAAACAATTGTATTGCTTCACGGATGGGGCGATGATTTACGTACCTTCGAGCAGCTTCAGAAGCAGCTCGCCAAAAACTACACCGTGGTAAGTGTAGACTTGCCTGGCTTTGGTGCAACCCAAGCACCCGAGCAAGTGTGGGGCCTGGCAGACTACGCTGGTTTTGTGGCCAGCTTTCTAAAGAAATTGAAGATCACTCAGCCGGCCGCCATTATTGCGCACTCCAACGGAGCGGCCGTTGCCATTTACGGCTTAGCCCACAACACTTTTACTGCCCACAAACTTATCTTGCTGGGTGCGGCCGGTATTCGCGACCAGCAAAAAGGCAAGCGGGCAGTTATTAAAGTTGTGGCTAAAACAGGGAAGGTAGCGACCTTCTGGCTGCCCGAACATCATCGTAAAAAGTTGCAGAAAAAACTGTATGGAACCGTTGGCTCCGACATGTTGGTAGTGCCGCACATGCAAGAAACTTTCAAGAAGACGGTACGCCAAGATGTGCAGGCCGAAGCTAAGCAGCTCACGGTGCCCACATTGTTAATGTATGGCCAAAAAGATCCGGCAACTCCGCCGCTGTATGGCGAGATTTATCATAACCTCATAAGCGGGTCCACGCTCGAAATTATTGGCGACGCCGCTCACTTTGTACATCACGACCAGCCCGAACACGTACAACACTTAATCGAAGGATTCTTGCGATGATCCGCCACATCATTAGCCTGTACACCCATTCGTACCCCACAGCACTGGTATATATGTTGCAGAGCACCGAATACCAGCCGAGTGCATATTTAGCGTGGTATCGCCGCACCCGTGACTTTTCGAAGGTCATGTATCGCCGCACACTGCACAAAACGAAGGCCGCCAAGCTGTTGTTATTGGCGCTCAGCCTAGGAATGATTGCACAGATTATACTCGGTGTAGTGCTGGTGATTATTGGCAACAGCAACAACCAGATCTTGACCATGGTTTTGGGGTTAGTATTACTGGTGAGCTACCCGTTTGTGTGGGCATATTTGGTGGTCGTGCCGCTCATTGTTGGTCGCTGGCTGATCGTGCGCCCGCGCGAACGCCAACTAGTGCGCGCTTCAGAAGCAATTTTCAAGAATCACCCGGGTGTGACCATTGCAGTTGCCGGTAGTTACGGTAAAACCAGCATGAAGGAACTGCTCAAAACGGTACTCAGCGAAGGCAAAACCGTGGCCGCAACGCCGGCCAACAAAAACGTTGCCGTGTCGCACGCCTACTTTGCGCGCAAACTCACCGGTAAGGAAGAGGTGGTGATCATTGAATACGGCGAAGGCGCGCCCGGCGACGTAGAACGCTTTGCCAAAACTACCCACCCTGACCTGGGCATTATCACGGGCCTGGCACCGGCTCATCTTGACCACTACCCAAGTCTGCAAGCTGCCGGCGAAGACATCTTTAGCCTGGCCGCCGCAGTGGGTAACGACAATACCTTTGTAAACGAAGAGTCTGCCGCCGCCAAGCCGTTCATTAAGAAAGGCTACCAGCTGTATTCGCACACCGGTGTGATGGGCTGGAAGGTCAGCGACACCAAGCTCGACTTTACGGGTACGTCGTTTGTAATGAAGAAGGGCAGGCACACGCTTAAACTACGCAGTGGGCTGCTTGGTGAGCATCAGGTGGGGCCGCTGGCGCTGGCAGTCGCATTGGCTCACTCACTGGGCCTCAGCGACAAGCAAATCGAGGCTGGCGTTGCCAAAACACAGCCCTTTGAACATCGCATGCAGCCACGCGCCATCCGCGGAGCCTGGATTATCGACGACACCTACAATGGCAACATCGATGGCCTCAAAGCTGGCCTCAAACTCCTGCAGGCACTGCCGGGTAAGCGCAAGATTTACGTCACGCCAGGCTTGGTTGACCAAGGCGAAGAGAACGAACGCGTGCATATTGAACTTGGCAAAGCCATCGCCGCAGCCAACCCCGACCACGTAGTACTCATGGACAACAGCGCTACGCCGTTCATCCTCACCGGGCTCGAAGCGGGCACATATAACGGCGAGCTCACCATCCAATTTGACCCACTCGACTACTACACCAACCTCGAGCACTTTCTCGCCGCTGGCGACGTGGTATTATTACAAAACGATTGGACTGACAATTATGCCTGAGCATTTAGAATTTACGGCGACACCAGAGCAAGATAAGCGTTTCATGGACGCTATGGCGCCAACCGTAGCCGAAGAACGCGCTCGCCATGATGCAATGCGGTTTGAACGCGTGCTCAAAGCACATAAGAGCGCTGGAACTATTGCCGAGGGCGAAGAGCCACAAACGTTAGAAGACTTGGGCTATGGACTCGCGTGGCAAGATATCCTCACCCGTGACGTAGTTGCCGAAATTACCACTGCCGCTCCTTTAGAACCGACCGATGACGATCGCCGAGCCTTCGAGGGCAATGTATTGGTAGAAAACGGCCATGCTTGGTACGCCGTCGCGAACGACAGCGTATTTAAGCTTAATGAAGAATTTACCCAGTGGGGCAACACTTGGCTCGCCGAAGAGCAACCGCATGGCCCCTCTGCCGAAAACTGGGGCTGGCTCACCGGGTACATCGATGCCCGACGCGTTGCCGCTGCTACTCAAGGGTACATTCGCAATGGCTTGACGCTTCGATTCGTTTCGGCTGCCGATGCCCTCGCTTACCCAGCACTACAAGAGCCCGCCACCGAAATTACCCACCGCGAAGTCATGCTTCGGCTCCCGAGTGCCAAAGAATCTCCGGCAGCACAGGTAGGGCGTCGTATTTTAGCAAATGTTGTTGCCGACGAAAGAGCTCATGCAATCTTTTACGGCAACGTAGTGCGCCGAGCGCTCAGTTCTGGTGACTCCGAAGTTGCGTCCTTCCAGATGCAGGCTCTGGCCCGCGCCACCCTCGGCTTCAGTATGCCAGGTATGGAAAGTGACATCCCGGGCCGCGAAGAAATTACCCGTGCTTACAGTAACAGTGGTGTATTCACCATGCGAGGGCTCGCCGAACGCGTGTTATTGCCAGGAATGTCGAGTGATGAAAGGCAAAGATACGCGCTACATATTGCCGACTGTATTGACCTCAACGATGAAGGAAAAGCCGCTCAAGCCCAGATCTTGCAGTTTGCCGAAGACTTACAAGCTGCTGTTGACTCTGGCAGAGATCTCAAAATCGGGCTCGTTATTGGTAAAGCACGCCGTGCAATTGGCGGTCAAGTAGCCTAGTTACAATTAATCACCATTAATTGTATAATGTAAGCATGAAAACAATTGCCGTCATTTTTGGCAGCCGCTCGACCGAACATGATGTTTCAATCGTTACGGCGCTCGCCAGCATCATCAAACCGCTCGAACTTACCAAACAATACAACGTGGAGGCCATCTACATCGCCAAGGATGGCAGCTGGTATTGGGACGAAAAACTCAAAGACATCAGCTTTTACCAGAGCGGCGCCATCGAAGACTACATGCGCAAAGCTCCCAAGGTACACCTGTTATTCGACAACGGCCTGACGCTCGTGAAGTCGAGCCAATTTGCTGGTCGCAAAATGTATAAAAAGATAGATGTTGTATTTCCTGCAACACATGGGACACATGGTGAAGATGGTGAACTGATGGGCATCTGCGAGATGGCCAACGTGCCGTATGTTGGCTGTGGCGTTGCGGCCAGCGCCGTAGCTATGGACAAAGTACTGTCTAAACAAGTGACACAATCTGCTAACTTGCCGAGCACTCCATGGATGTGGTTTTACTCACGTGATCTTGGCCACAACCACAGTGCTATCCTCAAAGATATCGAAAAACTCAAGTACCCACTATTTGTGAAGCCCGCACACCTGGGTTCGAGCATCGGCATTACGAAAGTAGACGAAAAGTCGCAGCTGATGAACGCGCTCGAAGTTGCTGCACACTACGATGATAAAGTGATTGTGGAGCAAGGCGTGCAGAACCTTATCGAAGTAACACTGCCAATTATGGGTAACGAAGATCCGGTTCCGGCACTGCTCGAACAACCGCTGCTCAAGAGCGAAGACTTCTTCGACTTCGAAACGAAATATATGCAGGGCGGCAAAAAAGGCGGTGGTAAAAAGGGAGGCGGCAAGCAAGGCGCACAGGGCTATAGCAACTTGCCGGCTGACGTGCCGAAGCCACTGTACGACAAAGCCGTACAGCTGGGGCTTGATGTATATAAAACCGTTGGCTGCACGGGCATTGCTCGCGTGGACATGTTGATCGATGGCAAAACCAAAGAAGTGACGTTCAACGAAATTAACCCGTTGCCGGGTAGTTTGTATAGCCACAACTGGAACCAGGCTGGCATCTCGAATATCGAACTCGTGAGCAAACTGGTCGACTACGCCGAAGCACGTTGGCAGAACCAGCAAAAGGTTGCCACCGCCTTTAGTACTAATTATCTCAAGCAATTCTAGTATGTCTGTAGTAGAGTCAGAAACCCCGATTTTACGTGATTTTTACGACCCCGAGCAGGTGAGCGATGCTGAGGTTCGTGCCGAACAGGCACGTGTGCATGATGCTACCGGCATTGAACGCGAGTGGATCGCTAGTAGTGGTATGAGGCCGTTTGCCGAGAAACACGACTTGCGCACGGCATTTGATAAAAAACTTGAACGTGTGCATCCCGAGCCGGGGATGACACCTATCTGGAGTCTTCGCGAATGGACTCCAGATAGCAAGTACTCGCCACCATACCTGCGCCCGCGTGCTTTGTATGTACTGCGTCACGTGGCACGAGAATGGGCAGATCACGAACGTTTTGATGATGCTGGCGAGTGGTCGCTGTCGGTTACCTCTATGGTTCGCTCTACACGATATCAACGTAGGTTACGTGCAGGGAACGGCCTTCAACAAGCTCGCAAAATTGCGATCAATACTAGTGCGGGCGAGCATAGCTCTCATGAATATGGTACAGCCTTCGACATAGATGGCTGTGGTTTGTACATGAGTACGCCTGATGGGTTCGTAGGTGTGCACCCGCGTACTCCTCACGAGCACCACCAAAAGGTAGTTCGTTCACGCCGTACTTTGCAGGCAGTATT
>CAYNBU010000020.1:0-7357 GCA_964395925.1 uncultured Candidatus Saccharibacteria bacterium | reverse complement strand
AGCCGGTATTATCAATGTTGTCGAGGAAGCACCAGGAACACAACAGTGGTGTTTCCATGTTGCAACCAACCCTACAGTATCGCTCAATAGTATTATTCGTCGCTATCCACTGAACGCTGTTACTTGATAGGCTGAACCCACCCTCACTGCCTGTCTCGACAGGGTCAGCTAGCGCCATGGGCGCGTAAGCCCCATAAAAGCGCCCTGGAGAGACAGGCAGTGAGGGTGGTTCAACCCGATAATCTTGCCAGCGTGCATACAAACAAGCATAATAGATGCATCATTAAGCGACTACCTATTGGGGGAAACTTGCCGAAGCCACTTACTACAAACATTGCCGTCCTCGATGCGGGTGGCCAGTACGTCGACTTAGTTCGCAAAGCTATTGAACGCCAAGGATTCTCGGCCACGGTTTTGGCGATCGACACTCCGGTGAGCGAGCTCGAAAAAACCTACAGCGCCATTGTGATGTCGGGCAGCCCAGCCAGTTCGCATGCCGAAACAGCACCACAACCTGACCCCGCTTTATGGAAAACCAAGCTACCTTTTTTGGGGATTTGCTACGGCCAGCAAGCCATGGCCCAGGCTTGCAGCGGCACGGTCGAAACCGGTGCCTTGCGTGAAGACGGCCGCGTTACAACGCAAGTCGATACCACTCAGCCAATCTTTAGCGGCCTCAAAAAAGACCTTACCGGTTTGTTTACGCACGGTGACTTTGTAACTGCTCTACCAGATGGCTTTACGGCCATTGGCTCGCACACTATTGGTAAAGGTACGGCCCAAAAAACCGTATATTCAGCCATTATTAAAGACAACTTTATTGGTGTGCAGTTCCATCCCGAAGTGTTCGACGACACACCAGCGGGCTACGAGATTTTTGCTAACTTTTTGCTGCGCGTAGCTAAACTCAAGCCCAACAAAGCCTTGCTCGAAAAGCAGACCGAAGCGTTGATCGCCACGTTGCGCAAGGGTATTGTGAAGCAAGCGGCCGACCGCGAAGTGATCGCTTTTGCTAGTGGTGGTATTGATTCAACCGTGGCGACCCTGCTGGCGGCAGAAGTGATTGACCCTAAAAAACTCCACATCTTTTATATCGACAACGGCTTTATGCGCGACGAAGACGCCGCGGTGATCAAGATGTTGCAAGAAAACGGCATCAATGTGCAAGCTTACGATGCGGTAAAAGAATTTGAAGAAGCTACACTCACCGAAAATGGTGTCACCGAAGGCCCGCTCAAAAGCACAACCAATCCCGAAACCAAACGCAAAATAATTGGTGAAATGTTCGTGACTGTGCGCGACAAACTGGCCCAGCAACTCAACCTCACCGTCGACGAAGCCATGCTGTTGCAAGGAACCAACGCCGCCGACCGCATCGAGAGTGGCCATAGTAAGGGCGGCCAAGCCACCGACGTGATCAAGACGCACCACAACCAGGTGAAGGGTGTGAAAGATCTGGAAGCCAAAGGCTTATTGATCGAACCACTCGACGAACTCTTCAAAGACGAAATCCGTCGCATAGCCGATGCACTCGGTTTGCCCGAAGACGTAGTATGGCGTCAGCCCTTTCCGGGCCCCGGCTTGGCGATTCGCATTTTGGGTGCCACCGAAGGCGAGTACGAACCCAGCCAACCAAAAGAAGAAGCCCGCATTCAGGCGTTTTTGAAAGACCAGGGGATTAAGCTCGACGCCCGTTTGTTGCCGATCCGCAGCGTGGGTGTGGGCGGCGATGCGCGTTCGCACATCTCGGCCGTAGCTTTGGGCGGCGACGCAACCTGGGAGCAACTTGCTATGCTAGCAACCGAGATCCCTTCCAATTTCCGCAACACTATTAACCGGGTGATTTACGCACTGGGTGAACGGCCAGTTACCGATATGAGCGTCACGCCAACCAACTTGGCGGCCGACGTGCGCGAACAGCTCCGCAAAGCCGATCGCATTGTGTTCGAGGTGATGCGCGAGCACAACCTCATCAGGCAAATTCGGCAGTGCCCGGTGGTGCTATTGCCATTGTCGTTTGGCGAAGAGGGCGGACGTTCAATAGTATTAAGGCCTGTCACCACCAGCACCTGGCTTACGGTGCAGGCCATGCTGCCAGAGCGCGACTTGCCGGTCGAATTCGCCACCGAATCGACGGCTCGTATCCTCAAAGAAGTGCCCGGTATTACCCAAGTATTTTTGGATCTTACCAATAAGCCGCCCGGCACTACCGAGTGGGAATAGCAGCTCTCGAGGGCTAGATTATCTCTGTTAAACTGTTATAATTACGTCTAATGAAACGTTACAATCCAAAAGACATCGAGCCCAAGTGGCAAAAAGAATGGGCCGACAAGAATATGTACGAAGCTGTTGACTTTGATGAAACACGTCCTAAATACGTGATGCTCACGGAGTTTCCGTATCCGTCGGGCGATGGTTTACACCTGGGGCATGTACGCGAATATACTTACGGCGATATCATCTCGCGCCACAAACGCATGAATGGCTACAACGTGCTGTACCCCATGGGTTGGGACTCGTTTGGTTTACCAACCGAAAACTACGCCATCAAGATGAAGATCTCACCACAAAAGGTAACCGAAAAAAATACTGCAACCTTTCACAAACAAATGGCAGATCTCGGCTTGTCTTTTGACTGGTCGCGAAGTTTTGACACCACCGACCCTAAGTACTACAAATGGACACAATGGCTGTTCTTGCAATTCTATAAAAAAGGCCTGGCCTACCAAGACGAAGTAGACATCAACTGGTGTCCGCATTGTAAGACTGGCTTGGCAAATGAAGAGGTGGTAAATGGCCGTCACGAACGTTGCGACACCTTGGTAGAAAAGAAAACGCTCAAGCAGTGGCTGCTGCGCATCACCGACTATGCCGACCGCTTAATTGATGGTCTGCAAACCGTAGACTATCCAAGTCGCATTGCCGACCAGCAGATTAACTGGATTGGGCGCAGCACGGGTGCCGAAGTTGACTTCGCTCTTGAAGGCTCCAAAGAAAAAATCACTGTTTTCACAACTCGTCCCGACACGTTGTTTGGTGCATCGTTCTTAGTCTTGGCGCCCGAACACGACTTGGTTGAGCAGATTACAACCGACGAACATCGTGCTGCTGTTAATTCGTACATTAAAGCTGCCCAGGCAAAGAGCGAAATTGAACGCCAAGACGCCAGCCGCGAGAAAACAGGTGCTTTTACTGGCGCATACGCCACTAATCCGGTAAACGGTGAACGAGTACCGATCTGGATCGCTGACTACGTATTGGCTGGTTATGGCACGGGCGCGATTATGGCTGTTCCTGCTCACGACGAGCGCGACCATGAATTTGCCAAAAAGTACGAGCTGCCCATCAGGCAGGTTATTAGCCCATACATTATTGCTTCGGGTATCAACAAAGCGCGTGATGAGGTTGAGACACTGGAACGTGATGTGGTTGATGCAATCATTAAAAATGACAAAGATGAGTATCTCCTGATTGTCGAAGACGATAATATCCACTTTGTGGGTGGTGGGATCGAGCCTGAAGATGCAGACGAGGTTGCTGCAATAAAACGCGAGGTAGTTGAGGAGAGTGGGTATACCGACTATGGGTCTATTACACTTGCTACATCTGAAATTCGTGTATGGGGCTATAGAATCCCCAAGAACAAAAATCAACTTGTTCGCGGCAGATTCTATGAAGTTGTACTAGCAAGTGACAATCAGGTAAAGAGCGAAGTTGACGAGGGTCGCCATAAGCTACGCTGGGTCAAAAAGGATGAAGTAGCTGGTTTGTTGACTTGGGAGGCACACGCGCTTGCCTGGGAACAGTATCTCAAAAATAGCACGTGCTTTACAGGTGACGGTCTGATGATTAACTCCGGTGGATACGACGGCCTGCCATCTGCTGAAGCGCGTGAAAAGATTGTGGCTGACCTTGCGAAAAAAGGTATGGGCAAAGAAAAGGTGCAATATAAGTTGCGTGACTGGGTCTTTAGTCGTCAGCACTATTGGGGTGAGCCGATCCCGATTGTGCACTGTAAAAAAGATGGTGTTGTACCTGTGCCAGAAGATAAGTTGCCAGTCACGCTACCAAAAGTTGAGAATTATGAACCAACTGATACCGGTGAGAGCCCACTGGCGGCTATTACTGATTGGGTAAATACCACGTGTCCAAAGTGTGGCGGGCCAGCTCAGCGCGAAACCGACACCATGCCCAACTGGGCGGGCTCTTCGTGGTATTACCTGCGTTACTACGACGCACACAATAACAAAGCTTTTGCAGATCGCAAAAAGCTCGATTATTGGGGCGAAGTCGATTTGTACCTCGGTGGTATGGAGCACACTACGTTGCATCTGTTGTACTCACGGTTTTGGCACCAGTTCTTCTATGACCAAGGCCTCGTACCAACGCCCGAGCCGTATCATGCGCGCCGTGGCCAAGGAATCATTCTGGCTGCTGACGGTACGAAGATGAGCAAAAGTAAAGGTAATGTAGTGAATCCAACCAGTGTTATCGATGCTGGCTATGGTGCCGATGCACTTCGTTTGGCAATTGTGTTCTTAGCTCCATATGACCAGACAACCCCGTGGAGTCCCGAGGGCGTAGCTGGTACGCATCGATTCTTGAATCGCGTCTGGACGCTGACGCAAGACTATCTGGCTGCAAAACCAGGTGATTCAGAGGACAAAGCAATTTTAGCCGGCACGCATCGCACCATTAAGAAGGTGAGCCAGGATCTTCAGCATATGAACTATAACACCGCAGTTTCGGCGCTCATGGAATTTACCAACGAGCTCTACAAGATCAAGGCCGAAAAAGGTTTTGTAGCTGGTAAAAGTTGGCAGTTCGCGTTGAACTCGCTGTTGCAACTTTTGGCTCCGTTCGCACCGCACATCACCGAAGAACTGTGGCACCAGTTGGGTAACGAAGATTCGATTCACACCAGCGAGTGGCCAGCATGGGACGAACAATATCTGGTAACCGACACGATCACGGTGGTGGTGCAGGTGAACGGCAAAGTCCGCGCGCAGCTGCAAGTGGCTGCCGACGCCACTGAAGAAGACGTGATCACGGCTGCAAAAGCCGACCAAAAAGTCGCCGGCTACTTAGAGGGCGCAACAATGCGCAAAACAATCTACGTTCCGGGCAAACTGATTAGCTTTGTAGTGAGCTAAAAGCCAGTGTCTACTGCGTCTTCGGCGCGGCACTCTTCTACCAGGCGCATGAGTACAGCCGGATTGGTTTCTGCACTTTTTTCGGCTTCGTAAACACAGGGGTCAACAGTTGCCACGTTGGGGCCGTCTTCGAGGTATACCCGAACACGATCTGGAGTAACCGCTTCTTTAACCCAGATAACTCCTAGGGTGCCGCCGGTAAATGCGAGGGCGGCAACTCCGGCTCTAACGCAGATCTTTGCTTTCTGAACAAGCTCATTCTCGCTGTAAGTTTCTTTTACACGAGCTCTCCAGCGAGGATACGCGTCTGCATCTTTCCAGAAATCGTCGAACTCATTGTTTGACATTATCCTCTCATTATACCACGGCTAACATATATTGTCAAGCGAGGGCATTGCCACAGAGGTGTTTTTGCGTTATAATGACCTGCAACTCATCAGATAATACATAGTAAAAAGGAGTAGTCTTTCTATGGGTAAACCAAAGAAGCGCACATCACCACGTCGTACCGGCAACCGCCGCAGCCATCTCGTACTTGAATTAGCACGCAAAGTGAACGGCAAGTCACCGGTTAAAGCATTTACCACCCGCAAAGAGTCTGGCAAAAAGGCTTAAAACACAACGAGTAAGTGGGGTATACTGTAAGAGGTATCCTCGCTCAAGCAAAGGAATTTAACAATATGGCATCCAACCGTCACCTTGGTCGAATCGTCGCCCTGCAAACCCTGTACGAACAGGAGTTCCGCTTGGCCTGTGGCGACACCAAGTTCAATCTTGACGAGGTGCTGCAGCGTAATATTCACCGCTACCGCGATACCATCGATGACCAAGAATTTATTGTAAAGCTGGTTAAGGGTGTTTTAGCAGAACAGTCCAAACTTGATGCAATTCTGCAGCCCGTGGCACCAGAGTGGCCTATCGACCAGATTGCCCGTATGGATCGCATTGTGCTTCGGCTCGGCCTGTACGAGTTGTTGCACGAACCATCGGTGCCGCCAAAGGTAGTCATTAATGAGGCAGTTGAACTGTCGAAGTCGTTTGGCGGCGAGAACTCCTCTAAATTTGTAAACGGCGTGCTCGGAACAGTGCTGCGGAGCCGCGAAGAAACAGCAGAGCCAAAACCCGAATCCGAAACTAAAGCGGCGTCGAAAGATAAGAAAGCGTAAGATCATGGCAAAACGACCCAAACCAATTCAGGGCTTCCGAAAGTTTGTCAGCCAACATCGGCCGGCAATCAAAGAAGTCGTGCGCGAACCCACCGCTGGCGGGATCGTGTTTCGCCGTAATGCCAAAAAAGAGCTCCAGATCTTGCTGATTCAAGATGCCAAAGACCGCTGGACTATTCCCAAAGGGCATATCGAAGAGGGCGAAACGGCCAAAGACTGTGCCGCTCGCGAAGTTGGCGAAGAAACCGGCCTTACCAAGGTGAAGGTGATGAACTGGCTGGGTAAGATTAACTTTCAGTATCGACGCCAGCAGAGCCTGGTGCTGATGACCACCGAGATCTTTTTGGTGCAAGCCCAAGGTGACACCGACGCCATTAAACCCGAAGACTGGATGAACGGCATTAAGTGGTTTCCAGCCAATGAAGCGCTTGATAAAATTGAATACGAAGACATCGGCAAGATTATTTTGCTGGCGCTGACCAAAATCCGTAACGCAGGACTATAAATGCAAGATACTTCCGTATATACCCAATTCGCAAAAGAACAACTCGGTGGCCCATTCAACGACATTTCACTGTTGGTGACTGCTTTTACGCACCGTTCGTATGTGAATGAGCACAAAAAGACGGTGAGCGAACACAACGAACGCTTGGAGTTTTTGGGTGATGCTGTTTTAGAGTTGGTGGTAACCGAATATCTGTACACTACTTACGATGACCCCGAAGGTATTTTGACCAACTGGCGTAGCAGCCTGGTGCGCACCGAAAGTATTGGTGCGGCCGCCAAGCGCTGTAACTTCGAGCCGTTGCTACGATTGAGCCGCGGCGAGAAGCGTGGTACCGAACGAGCTCGCGCTCAGATTCTGGCCAACTCATACGAGGCCGTCATTGGTGCGCTGTATCTCGACCAAGGCTACGAGGCCGCCAAGCAGTTTATCCACGGCAGTTTGCTCACTACCTTTAAAGAGATCTTAGAAACTGGTTCGTGGATGGACCCCAAGTCACACCTGCAAGAGTTGGCACAGAGTAACGAAGGCAG
>CAYNBU010000019.1:0-15646 GCA_964395925.1 uncultured Candidatus Saccharibacteria bacterium | reverse complement strand
TGTGATATTCTTCTGTCCTTGCAGGCTCCAGGCTGCAGCATCACCAAAAGTCCCCCCTGAAAACCCCTTGGCTGGCACTGCGTGCCGCCAACAAAAAAGCCGCCCTTGCGGGCGACAATCTTGAATTTTTCTCTGATTTGGCTAGGGCGGAGGGATTCGAACCCCCGAATGCCAGGACCAAAACCTGGTGCCTTACCACTTGGCCACGCCCTATTAGTTATCGCATCGCGATTAACAGATAGATTGTAGCGTAAAACGGCCATAAGCTCAACTGTGGTCGGCACTGCGCGGGCGCTGTAGTATACTTAAGCATAAGATGAATATACGTGAACCTCGAGATTTTGCTGGGGTGCGCAACCAGCGCCGTGTGAAGCATACGCTGCATAAAGTGCGGAAAGTACTACTGGCGGTGGTGGTTGCGGTGCTGGGTATTGTGCTTGTTGGCTATGCTTCGTATGTTCGTGCGCTGCCGCCGGTAACGGCTCAGACCATGCTGCCTGCCATTACTGTTACCGACCCGGCA
This sequence comes from uncultured Candidatus Saccharibacteria bacterium, assembly GCA_964395925.1. Taxonomy (GTDB): domain Bacteria; phylum Patescibacteriota; class Saccharimonadia; order Saccharimonadales; family JAUPVS01; genus CAYNBU01. Next base: position 15,123 of record CAYNBU010000019.1, on the reverse strand, counting down.
ATCGCCTGGCCGGCTCAGGGGCAGGCCTCGCTCGGCGTGGTTGGCCAAGGGGTAATGGCCTCTACTACTGCCCAAACGCCGGTTCCAACTGCGAGTACTACTAAAGTTATGGTGGCGCACATGGTGCTCAAAAAATACCCGCTCGAACCTGGTGAGCAAGGTGCAACTTTTACCATCACTGCCGAAAACGTTCAGGAATATAACGCCTATATCGCTCGGGGTGGTTCGGCGCTGCGCGTCGAGGCCGGGCAGCAATTCACTCAATATCAGGCGCTACAAGCGCTGCTTATTCTTTCTGCTAATAATATCGCCGACTTGCTGGCGGTGTGGGCGTATGGCTCGCTCCCCGCTTATTTTGAGGCTGCGAATGCCGAAGCCAAGGCGCTGGGGATGACTCAAAGTACCTTTGCGGGCGACGCCAGCGGGCTTTCTCCAAAAACGACCAGTACAGCTCACGATATGACGGTGCTCGCCCAAACTGCCATGCAAAACGCAGTTATCAAGGATATTGTGAGCCAGAAGTCAGCCACTTTCCCCATCGTTGGTACGGTTGTGAATACTAATGTGCTATTGGGGCGTAACGGTATTGTAGGCATTAAAACGGGGAATACCGACGAAGCAGGTGGTGCCTATATGTTTGCTGCCGACCACGCGCTGCCGAACGGCAAAGTCATCACCGCCATCGGTACTATTATGGGTGCGCCAAGCTTACCGAACGCCATGGCTGCCACTCCTCCTTTGCTTGATAGTTTTTACCAAGGATTTGGCGAGATTCCGGTGGTGCAGCAAGGCCAGACGGTCGCTACCTATACCGTTCCATGGGGTGGAAAGATCGATTCTAACGCAAGCGCTAACCTATCGGTAACTGGCTGGAAAGGCACAAAACCGCGTGTAGTGGTAACCAACAATGCTATCAAAGCTCCTGCCGCTCAAGGAACCGAAGCGGGCAAGATCACCGCAATCACACCATACGGCGAAGCCTCAGTAGCTACGGTACTGGCCGAACCCATTACCGAACCGACCTGGTTTTGGCGCGTGATTCGCCATTAGTTATTGTTGGTAGTGAGCCGCGGCGGGTAGATTAAAGAACTCTTCGAGAGTTTTGCGTGCGCCGTGCACCTTGTTTGCTAAGCCTTGCCCGATGTAGCGTATGTGCCATGGCTCGTAGGTGTAGCCGGTGAAGTTGTCTTTGTCTGGCAGGTAGCGAATCACAAAGCCGTAAGTTGCAGCGTTGGCGGCCAGCCATTGGCCTTCGGGTGTGTCGCCAAAACAGGCTTGAACTTCGCACATACGGTCGATGCGGCCGAGGTCTACAGCCAAGCCAGTCTGATGTTCGCTGTAGCCAGGCCGAGCACTGTCGGTGTCGGCAGCCGCACTCCCTTTTCGTTCTACATAATAGCTATAGAGTCTTTCCTGATCGGCTTGCGAACGATACCCACTGGCAAGCAAGTAATTGACTCCCTGCGCTTGTGCTGCGCTAACCAATTGTTCTAGTGCTTGCGCTGCCTCACGCCGCAGATGCATCTCTGGCTCGGTTTTATCGAGCCGTAAGGGCACGTTTGGCACGACTAAATCTGCCGGAACGTAGCCATCTGGCAACGGACGCAACTTGTTGACCACCACGCTTATGCTGGTGGGGTCGTTCAGCTGCGCTAAGGTGTCTGATTTTTCTGAAGCTTCGGAGCTTACAATACTTGGCGTAGAGCTGTCGCCATCATTCGATCGAGCCACCCAAAACAGCACGCCACCCAGTACTATGATAACGAGTGCCGGTACAACAATTTTGACAATGAGTGACTTATGTTTCATCTACTTACTAGTATACCGCATTAACTCCGTTGCGTCTTGCGCGGGCTGAGCCACGGTATGGCTGCATGAATAGGGCGCTTTTATGGGGCTTGCGCTCCCATGGCGCTAGCTGACCCTCTTTGCCCAGCCCCACCCGTGGCTCCCACCTTGCCAAGCGCAAAGGATTCTATTAAAGTAACTCCTAAGAATGGCCAGAAAAACCTATAAACCAGTTGAGGAGTATATCCACCCGTTAAACATGAACGGGCTCAAAGGCCGCATGCTGCGTTTACCGCCGCCCACCGGTAAAAAGCGCGAAATCCTGTTTGTGTATGGCCACCATTCGAGCCTGGAACGGTGGTGGGGCCCGGTGCAAGACCTTAATCAGTACGGTGGCGTCACCATGCCCGACCTCCCCGGTTTTGGCGGCATGGACAGTTTTTATACCATTGGTCGCAAACCAACCATCGACAACATGGCTGACTACTTAGCCTCGTTTATAAAACTTCGTTACAAGCGTAAAAAAGTCACCATTATGGGGCTGTCGTTCGGGTTTGTGGTTGCTACGCGTATGTTGCAGCGCTACCCCGACCTTGTCGACAAGGTTGATCTGGTGGTGAGTGTGGTAGGCTTTTCACACCGCGACGACTTCGCCTTCACCAAAACTCGCTACTACGCACTGCGCTACAGTGCTAAGTTCTTTTCGTATCGTATTCCTGCATTCCTGATGCGTACCATTGCACTTAACACCTTAGTTTTGCGCACGTTCTACAGTCGTCTGGAGTATGCCCAAGACAAGTTCAAGGGCTTCGACAAAGAAGAACGCAAAAAGATGATGGATTTTGAAGTATATCTGTGGCACGCCAACGACATTCGCACTCATGTGTACACCGCTAACCAGTTCCTAAAGGTAGATAACTGCAAAGTGCCGGTGAAAGCACCACTGTGGCACGTGTGGGTCAAGGCCGATCGTTACCTCGACAACCATCTTGTCGAACAGCACTTGCGCACTATTTTTGGCAAGTTCCGCCAGGCTGAGGCACGCATGAAAGGCCATGCTCCAACGGTGATCGCCGAAGCCGAAGCAGCTGCTCCACTTATTCCTGCAGCACTACGCCGCGTTTTAGCCAAAGATCCATCCGCGTAAGTGGTATACTAAGAAGGACATGAAGATTGGGATCGTTTGTCCGTATGACATTGTTCGCGGTGGTGGCGTACAAGAACACGTTCTGGCTCAGGCTGCAGAACTGCGAAAGCGTGGCCACACGGTAAAGATCCTCACTCCTCGCCCTCGTAAGCAAGACACCTCTACTCTTAAACCCGAAGATTACATTTTTATCGGCAGCTCAACAATGGTCAAGACGCCCATTAAGACCTCGCTGGAACTTGGGGCCAGCCTCCGACGCGATAAAGTCGACGAAGTACTGGCCGAAGAACAGTTTGATTTGCTGCATATCCACGAGCCCGAAGTGCCTATTTTGGGGAGCCAGATTGTCGCCAAGGCTACCTGCCCTATTGTGGCTACTTTCCATGCCTTGTATCCTGAAACGCCCATGGCGCGCACGCTCGAAACCTTCCGCATTCCGTATTCACGCTCAATTTTTAGCCGCTTAACTGAACTAACTGCCGTTTCGAACGCGGCAGCCGGCTTTGTACGCGAACGCACTGAACGAAAGGTGCACATCATTCCCAATGGTATTGATTTGCAGAAATACACCTTTGAACCGCAAGAAGATTCGCAGGGCGTAAAGAAAATCTTGTATGTGGGGCGGCTCGAAAAGCGCAAAGGTGTGATTTACCTTATTAAAGCCTATGCCGCGATTGCCAAAAAGCGCGATGATGTTGAACTTTTGATTGCCGGCCAGGGTGAACTCAAAGAAAACTTACAAGCTTACGTGCAGAATCATAATATCCCACGCGTGAAGTTTCTGGGGTTTGTATCCGACCAAGAAAAGCTCGATCTGTTGCATGAAGCAGCAGTTTTTTGTTCTCCGGCGTTATATGGCGAGAGTTTTGGTATTGTGCTGCTCGAAGCCATGGCCAGCGGTACGGTTACCGTTGCGGGCAATAACGCGGGCTATAGCGGCGTGCTCACCGGGAGCGGCCGCCAGTCGCTTGTCGACCCCAAGCATATTCCTGAATTCAGTAACCGGCTCGACCTGATGCTCGACGACAAAGATCTGCGCCGCGCCTGGCTCAAGTGGGCCAAAAAAGATGTGCAGCAATACGATTACCCCAAAGTCGTCGACAAGTACGAAAAAGTTTACAAACAAGCGCTGAAGGCCAAGGCGTAGCCATGAAGATCGGGTTTGTACTCGACGACAGCCTCGACAGCAGCGATGGCGTACAGCAATACATTTTAAGCTTGGGCGAATGGCTGCGAAACCACAAACATGAAGTTCACTACCTTGTCGGCCAAACTAAGCGCACCGATATTCCTCATATTCACAGCCTCAGCCGCAACATCACCGTGCGGTTTAACGGTAACCGCATGTCTATTCCACTACCTGCTTCACGCAAGAAAATCGAGCAGCTTTTACAGAAAGAACGATTTGATGTGCTTCACGTGCAGATGCCGTACAGCCCAATGTTGGGTGCAAAAGTAATCCGCCACGCCCCGGCGAGTACGGCACGAGTTGGAACTTTCCATATTTTACCGCTCGGCCGCTTGCAGCGATGGAGCGCGCAGCTACTATGTGCTTTTTCGCGCCCTTCTTTACGCAGGCTCGATAAGGTGCTCAGCGTATCAAAACCGGCCCAGGAGTTTGCAGCAAAGCTTGGTATCGACTCGACGGTGCTGCCCAATGTAGTCGAAACCAAACGCTTTGCGGTTGGTAAAAAACTGCCCGAATACGATAACAAATTTACCATCGTATTTCTGGGGCGCCTGGTAGAACGCAAAGGCGCGCAAGAATTACTGCAGGCCATCAAGCTATTGGTAAGCCAAAATGCCATTCCGCATCTGAGAGTCGTGATTTGTGGCATTGGCCCCCAAATGGATCAGCTCAAGGCTTGGGTAGAAACCCGCGGCCTCAATGATTACGTAGAATTTGCCGGATTCGTTACCGAAGAACAAAAAGCCGACTATTTAGCCTCTGCAGCTGTGGCAATCTTCCCCAGCTTGGGCGGTGAGAGCTTCGGTATTGTGCTTATCGAAGCCATGGCTGCTGGGTCTGGCGTGGTGCTTGGCGGCAATAACCCCGGCTACACCAGTGTTCTGCACGAAGCTCCCGAAAGTATTTTTGACCCGCGCGACCCGGCTGCAACGGCAGCGCTGCTACGCAAGGCGCACGACGATAGCGCCTGGGCCACGCGCATCCATACCGAACAGCAAGAACTCGTCCGCCAGTATGATGTAGGAGTTGTGGGCAAAAAGCTGGTATCATACTATCAAGACGTAAGCGAGGGCTGATACTATGAAGATTTTCAAAAAGGGTAAAGGCGTTACCATTAATCTTTCGACCGAAGGGATTATTCGGGCGATCGTGCTCACCATTTTGGCCGTATTTGTTATTAGCTTTATCGGCAATGTCTCGCAGCAACTCACTCTTATTGCGATTGCTGCATTTCTTGCGCTTGCTTTGAACCCTGCGGTGAGCTGGATATCGCGCCGCCTGCATATTAAGAGCCGCATATGGGCCACCGGCTTGGCTTATATTATTGTTCTTGCGCTGCTCACGACATTCATTATCGTGGTTGTGCCGCCGTTTGTGAACCAAACGAGAACGTTTATACAGAACATTCCCAATACCCTTGAGCAGCTCAAAGATGACAGCACCGCACCAGGGCGTATCGTCGAACGTTATGACTTGCAGGACGATATCGACCGGGCAATTAACGAAGTGAAAGACCGCGCCAGTGACGCACCAAGTTATGTGCTAAGCACTGCGACGCGCGTGGGCGGCGTGTTTGTCTCACTTATTACGGTTATCGTACTAACATTTATGATGTTGGTCGAAGGCCCGTTGTGGATGAAGCGCTTTGCGGCACTACTGCCCGAAGAAAAACGCAAACCTTACAAAGAGCTTGCAAGCAAGATGTACGGCGTGGTGACCGGATACGTCAACGGACAAGTGCTGATTGCCGCCATCGCTGCGGTCTTTGCCATGCTTGCGTTGTTTATTGCTGGTCGTGCGACCGGCACTTCGCCGAACATTCTGGCTATGGGTGGTATTGTGTTCATCTGTGGCTTGATTCCGCTGATTGGTAATATCATTGCCGCCGTTGTGGTGGTGCTGCTGTCGTTGTTCCTTTCGACACCGCTGGCGATCATTATGCTTATTTACTTCCCGGTGTATCAACAGATCGAAAACGCTACGTTGCAACCGCACATTCAGGCCAAAAACAATCAGCTGACGCCACTGCTCGTGTTTGTTGCTGCACTGCTTGGTGCGGGCTTTGGTGGGCTTTTGGGCGCTCTCGTTGCTATACCGGTAGCCGGTTGTTTACGCGTTCTGTTTGAGTATCACTTTGGTGATCGCATGGTAGTGACCGACGACAAAGTCAAAAACGCAAAAGAATAGTTATCCGCGGGACCAGATTTGGCCGGCGGCGGTATCGCGTACTTGAACGCCTTCGGCTTGTAACGTATCACGAAGCTTATCGGCTGCTGCCCAATCTTTACTGTCGCGAGCTTTTTGGCGTTCGCCAAGCGTGGCTTTCTGGCTATCGGTAAGGTCTGGTTGGTGCAGCAGGTCGAATCCGAGCTGCTCATCAATACTTGCAAGCAAACTTTCGAAGGCCGTGAGCGAAGCTTTACTGGGGGTATTTTCGAAGGCCGCCAGCGCTTTTTCGTAGTGCGTCAAGGCGCGCGGCGTATCGAGGTCTTCTTGGAGTACTGTGGTAGCCAGCTGGGTGGCGTGCGTAATGTCCTTGGTAGCATCATGTGCGCCTTCATTTGTTTGGAAGCGCAGTACGGCAAGCGCCCGCCAGCGGTCTAAACGGCTCTTGGCAGCCTCAAGCCCTTCCCAACTGAAGTTTAACTGGTTACGGTAGTGCGCTTGTAGCACTAGCATACGAAACGCCAGCGGCTCAAAGTTCTTTTCTTGAATATCACGCAGGGTAAAGAAGTTGTTGAGGCTTTTGCTCATCTTCTTACCGTCAACAAGCAGATGCTCGTTGTGCACAAAATACTTGGCGTAGTCTTTGCCTTCAATCGCGCCAGTACTTTGAGCGATTTCGTTTTCGTGATGCGGGAAGATGAGGTCGATACCGCCAGTATGGATATCGAACGGCTGCCCCAGGTTATCGCTGCTCATCACCGAGCATTCAATATGCCAACCCGGGCGGCCGAGCAGCTCGTGGCCATCAAGCTCAAAGTCCCAGGCGGGTTCGCCGGGCTTCATGGTTTTCCAGAGCGCAAAGTCGTGCGGCGAGTCTTTGTCGTACTCGTCGTTGTTGATACGGGCTTCGCTGGAGTCTTTGGTGTAGATCTGCAAAAGCTGGCCGTATTTCTTGCCGCTTTTGCGGTATTTGGCAATCGAGAAATATACGCCGTCATCGGCAATGTAGGCAATGCCTGCCTCGTATAGCTTGGTGATGAGCTGCTTCATACCATCAATGCTTTCGGTGGCCCGCACGAACTGCAAGGCATCCACATCGTTACCAATGGCTGCCATGTCTTGCAAGAAGATATCTTCGTAGGTGCGCGTGAGCTTTTGCAGAGCAACTTCGGGTGATTCGCCGGGGTAGGTTGCGGCGCTGCGTGCAATGGTTTTGTCGTCGACATCGGTAAAATTCATGACGTGTTGTGGGGTGTAGCCGGCATGATTCAGTACTCGGCGGAGCGTGTCGGCGGCTACAAAAGCGCGCAAGTTGCCAATATGAATATGGTCGTATACGGTTGGGCCACAACTATAAATGCTCACCTGGCCTGGTTTGAGCGGTTCGAAGGTGTCGATCTGTTTGCTGAGCGTGTTATAGAGTTGCATAGTGCTAACCTTGTTTAAGTGTATCAAGAAGTTCGGTTGCAAGCTTAATACATTCTGACTTCACCTCGTTAAATGGCCGACCATCGGTCACTTTGAAGCCACTGGCATAGGGGTGACCGCCGCCGCCAAAGGCTTTGGCAAGCTCTCCGGCAATCGTAATGCCGTAGTTGGCGCGAATCTTGGCAGTTACTTTGCCATCTTGATAAATCTTAAAGGCAATGGCCAGGTCGGTACCTTCGCTCATGCGCATTTCGTCAATTACCAGCATAGAGGGGTTATAAAGCGGGCTGTATTTTTGGATTTCTTCCCAGGGGATGCTGATGGTGGCAATGCGGTTGTCATCGTAATATTCGATGCGTTGCAGCAGTTCGCCCTTATACTTGATGAGTTCGGGGCTTTTGCGCATCATGGCCCGGCGGTCGTTTTCGAGCTTGGCCAGGCTCACGCCCTGCTCGACCAACTTGCTAATAATTTCGATACTTCGAGCGCTGGTTCCTTCGCTTACCAACCCCAGGCTGTCGGACATAATCGCTACGCTCAGCATTTCGGCGGCGGGCACACTAATGGGCCAGTCGAGTTGCTGCGCAAGTTCGTATACGACTTCGCTGGTAGCCACAGCTTTTTGGTTGCACACCACTGTTGCGTACGGAATGGTGTTATCGACGGCGTGATGGTCGATAACAATGCATGGCTTAGTGGTGAGCCAGCGGCGTTGCCCAGAAGTTGCCAAAGATTCGAACAGGCTATCGGCGCTGGTATCAACGATAATGCTCAGGTCGAACTGCTTAGGGAGCTCTTTAGTAACACGATCCCAGCCATCAAGGTAGCGAAGATATGTAGGAATATCAACACCGCACACCAAACTTACATCTTTACCGAGATCACCCAGAATATGCTCCAACGCCAAACTTGTAGCCAAGCTGTCGCCATCGGGGTTATCGGCTTGCAGGATCACGATCTTTTGCGCTGCTTCGACAAGTTTACCGATTTGCTCGGCTTCGGGGTAAGTAGTACTCATTCCCTCTAGTATAACAGAGAACAGAGCTTATTGTAGCTGGGTGCGGCCCTCGAGCGCTCGCCCGAGGGTGATCTGGTCGGCGTATTCCAGGTCGACGCCAATTGGTAGGCCACGGGCCAATCGGGTCATTTCTACCTTGCGGTCACCCAGTTGCTTCTGAATGTATAGCGCGGTCGACTCGCCTTCTACGCTGGCATTGGTAGCCAGGATGATCTCTTTCACACCGTCTTCGTCGATTCGAGTAATGAGCTCGTTAATGTGCAGTTGCTCAGGCCCCACGCCGTCTATCGGAGAAATCAAGCCGCCCAGCACATGATATGTGCCCTTGAAGGCACTGGTTTTTTCGAGTGCAACAATATCAAACGGCTCTGCTACTACCGCCACAACGGTTTTATCGCGAGAAGGGTTTGTGTACAGTTCAGAAAACTCCTGCCCTGCCTCAACCAGCGCAAACGTCTTTTGGCAATAGCCAATACGGCCATGCAGGTTGGTGAGCGTGCTGGCTAGTTTCTGGCTTTTAGCGGTATTAGCACGCAGCAAATAGTACGCGTACCGTTCGGCGGTTCGCGGCCCAACACCGGGTAAAGTGCCCAGGGCTTCGATCAGCTCTTGAAGAGCAGGAGGTAGTACTTGCATGGTGCCCTTTTGTTCGTACTACATTCCGAGGTTGCCGAGTGCGCCCATGAGCGGTTGCATCTTTTCGGCGGCAATTTTCTGGCTTTCGGCGATTGCTTCTTTGACGGCATCTTCGAGCCAGCGCTCTAATTCTGCCACGTCATCGAGGTCAACATATTCCGGATCAATGTGGATCTTCTTGATCTTCTGTTCGCCAGTGATCTCTACCTTAACAGCACCGTCACCTTTTTCGACAGCAATAATCTGCTTTTGTAGTTCTTTCTGCACTTTGCGTGCTTGCATTAACATCTTAGCTTGGTCGAATCGACTCATAGTATTGCTCCCTTTTGCGTATTACCGCTCTATTGTAGCAAATTATACCTGTTCGCGGGGAAAGACTTGTTTGGTAGGTGTTGCCCGCGGCCATGCAATGAAATAACTGCGCAAGTTGTAGTAACCAGCCAGGCCAATCACAAAGCAGATCATCAGTACGCCAACAGTGCGTGCCAGCGGGTTTCGCGGGAAGATGGTAAACCACTGTTGCAACAGCAACGCAACACCAGCAGCCACTACAATAAAGAGGAGCGGTAGTGCAATCACTAGTGCAACCGGGCCAGCAAAGACGGCAAGTACAGCCGAAAGTGCGAGGATGCCGACAATAGCCCGTACCCGGTCGAGCTGGCGATAGCGACTGAGCACAAAGATGCCGAGCACCAGCATTACCAAACTAAAACTGTTGAGCAGCGGCACGCGGCCCAGCCAATACACTGGCATTTCGGGGCCGCGGAGCGTCAGCCAGAATGGCATATGCCAGAGGTTGGCCCACCAATCAGAAATTGCCAGATGATGCGGGATCATCAGCCAGTCACGAAGTAGCTCAGGGTGGCGTAGCAAGCTGTATGCCAGAGGAGCTACCCCAACAATAATAGCAATTATAGTAACGGCTGCTAACGCTTTGGGGATCTTACTAAACTCTTTTGCTACTAATTTACGTTGCCATACCAGTAGCGGGATAATCAGCCACGCTAAGCCTGGGATATACAAAGAGGCTCCTACGATCAGAATGCTCGCCAGAATGGTGCGAATGCGTGGTGCGCTGTGCGAGCGCAGCTTCATCCCCACCCAGAGCAAGCCGATCGAACAAGCAAAGAGTATCTGCGGTGTGCCGAGGCGTGCGTAGTGTAGGAACCATGCTGAAGTTAGTAACAGGAAGCTGGACATCAGTGCAATTCGCTGGCTATACCAACTGCGGATGATATCGAAGAAGATGACGAGGATAACTACACCAAACAGCGCGCTGGCGGAGCGCATCCAAAATGCTCCCGTCTGCCCCAGTTGAATGAAGATATATTGCACCAACTTATGCGGCAAAAAGAGCGGGTTTTCGATAATCTTGCGGATAGAATCGGCACTACCGCGAGCTAAAACTTCGGGGCCGCTCATTCCAGGAACGAGCGTGCCGAGCTGCCACCACAAAACTGCAATAACGACTGCTACGACCAGGCCGTAGCCTAGAGCTTGACGCCAATAAACTCCCACCAAGTTCGAAACACGTTTTTTCATTTACAACCAGTATACCACTTTCACTGGCTCCTAGTCTTCAAAAGGCTGGGAGTGTTTGGTGTCGAGCGAGCTGATGCGCTGCTTCTCGCGGTCGAAGTACAGTTCGACTGTTCCGGTGGGGCCGTTACGATGCTTTTTGATCATGATGTCCATGATGTTCTTGCGGTCGGTTTCGGGGTTGTAATAATCTTCGCGGTACAAGAAGGCTACAATGTCGGCGTCTTGTTCGATCGAACCCGATTCACGCAGGTCAGATAACTGCGGGTGCGGCGGCGTACGGCTCTCAACCGAACGGCTCAACTGGCTCAATGCGAGTACTGGCACGTTTAGTTCACGGGCGACACCTTTTAGGCCGCGCGAGATTTCGGAAATTTCTTGCACGCGGTTGGAGTCGCCTCCAAAGCGGGAACCACCGCTCATCAACTGCAAGTAGTCTACTACAATCAGGCCCAGCGGTCGTTTGTGGGCTTCGCGGCGGGCTTTGGTGCGCAGTTCACTCACGGTAATACCCGGTGTGTCATCAATATAGATTTGGGCTTCGCTGAGCGTGCCCATAGCATGCCCAATCTTCTCGAAGTCACTATCAGAAAGATTGCCGGTGCGCAGCGCCCAGGCGTCAACGCCCGATTCGCGCGCCAATAAACGGTCAACCAGCTGCTCTTTACCCATTTCAAGGCTAAATAGGAGTACCGATTCCTTGGCGTTTACAGCCACACTATGGGCGAGGTTCAATACAAAGGCGGTCTTACCCATCGAAGGGCGGGCCGCAATAATAAATAGGTCAGAGCGCTGCAGACCGGCCAGTTTGGCGTCGAGGTCGCGGTAGCCGGTTGGTATGCCGCGGAGCTTACCTTTGTCTTTGTGTAGGTCGTCGAGGCGCTCAAAACTCTCGGCCAAGATGTGCTCAATGCTGTCGACATCTTGCTTGACGTGCTGCTGGCTTACTTCGAATAGCTTGGTTTCGGCCTCTTCGATGAGTTCTTGCAGGTTTTTGGCTTCGTCGAAGCCCATCCCGGTGATATCTTGCGAAGCCTTAATGAGGCGTCGGCGCAGTGCTTTTTGTGAAACAATCAGGGCGTATTGCTCGGCGTGGGCGGCGGTTGGCACAAAGTTTGTAAGCTCGGTAAGGTACGATGCTCCGCCGACGGCTTCTAAAAACCCGGTGGCTTTGAGCTGGTCAGACAGGGTGAGTACGTCGATGGGGCTGCGGCGCTCGTAGAGTGCCGTAACCGCTTCGAAGATGCGGCGGTGGCGTTCTTCGTAAAAGTCTTCGGCGGTAATAAAATCGGCGACTTTAATGAGCGCGTCGCTATCAATTAAAATAGCGCCCAGTAAACTGGCTTCGGCCTCAGTATTTTGAGGTGGTATGTTGGTGCGGCCCTCTGCTTGCATAGTACTATGATTCTAGCACTTCGGCAGCGCCAAAAATATTGCTTATGGTATCTAAAGCTGGTGCGGCAGGTGTTTCGGTGATGGGAGCAGGCGCGGGTGCGTCTGGGTCTATTGCAGCGACGACTATTGTGTCGGGGTTGGCGCTTTTGTCGACAATGCAAGCCAGGTCAACGGTGCTGCCAAGCTGTTCGTTTAAGATATCGGCCACAATAGTGCGGTTTTTTGGGTCATTGAGGCGTTTTTGGTGGAATGCAAAGGCAAATGCCAGTGTGACCTTACCTTCTTCTGGCCGTGGCTCGGCCATGCGCAAAACACCGTACAGCGTGTTGTATTGGCTTTTTACGGTGCTGAGCGTGTTTTGCCAGGCTTCAGCGAAGTCGCCTGCTGGCATCACTTTCGTGGTTTTAGGCTTAGGTACAGCCTTGATGGCTGGCTCTTCAATCTTGGGCGGCGCAGCTACCGGTGTGGCTTTTGGAGCTTTGGGCTTTTCCTTAAGGTTTACCTCTAGTAGGCTGATCTCGAGCAAAGATGTGGGGTCGCTGCTGCTTGGTACATCTACCAGCTGCTTGAGTAAGGCAGTATCGCTGGTAGAACGAGCTTGGCCCGAAACGATACGCTGTCGCACCAAAGCACTGAGCTGTTTGGCGAGGTGTGTCGCCTCGTATCCCTGTTCTTGTAGGGCCGTAAGATGCTCGAGGATGGTCTGCGGCGTGCCGTTATAGCTGCGCTCGTATAGCTCCTCGATGGCGGCCTGTGGAGCAACCCCGAGCATGGTTCGAATGTCGTCTACTTCGATAGAGCCGCTTCTATTGCTGATCTGGTCGAGCAAACTGATGCTGTCGCGGAAACTACCGTCGCCGTGAGCGGCAATGAGCTCCAAAGCTTCATCGCTAATGGTGATCTTTTCATCGGTGGCAATGCTGCGCAGATGCTCCACAGCCTTGGTCGGCTCAATGGGGCGGAAGGTGTAGCGCTGGGTGCGGCTGACAATAGTTTCGGGCAGCTTATGTACCTCTGTGGTTGCTAGAATAAAAATAACATGTGCAGGCGGTTCCTCAAGTGTTTTTAAGAGTGCGTTAAAGGCCTCGCGGGTGAGCATATGGACTTCGTCGATAATATACACCTTAAACTTGGCGCTCGAAGGTGCAATGTGTACCTTATCGCGCAAGTCGCGGATCTCATCTATGCGGCGGTTGCTGGCAGCATCAATTTCGATAATATCAAGATGTACTGATTCTTCACTGTAGGGCAGTTGGTTGATTTCGTGTGCCAGAATGCGGGCAATGCTGGTTTTGCCAACCCCGCGCGGGCCAGTGAATAGGTAGGCGTGGCTAATCTTCCCCTGTTTGAGCGCGTTTTTAAGCGTGGTAATAATATGATCCTGCCCGACGATCTCAGACAGACTCTTAGAACGGTACTTTCGATATAACGCTTGCCCCATATGCGTTCATTATAGCTTATGCTGGCAAGCCCGGGCGTTGTGTTTTATGCCGCTTCTTGCACAGGAGGAGCTGGAGGTTGTGGTAATTCACTGGCGAGCTTCATGCCTTGGTACGTACCATAGAATCCAAGAGGCACTGATACGGCTGCTCCCACCATCCCGGCGGTCTCAAAACCTTGCTGGACAGCACCAGCCTCAAGGCTACTGGCAATAAGAAACGAACCGATAGCTGGCCATTGCACAAACTGGTTGATCTTTGCTGCTCGAGTAGCATGAATTTCAAGCCCGCGGAGTTTAGCGATACCGGTGGCCGAAATTGTGTAAGCGTTCCTGGCCGAAATAGCTGCAAGCGGTACAAGTGGGATGGCTTCGGTTGCAGCAGCTGTTCCGAGGGCAGCGAGTACGGTTATTGTGTCGCAGGCCGCATCGACTGCCTCGCCTGTTGGGTTCTGGGTTCCGGTGGCGCGAGCCACTTTGCCATCAAAGTAATCTGCAAACTTGCCGCCAGCAAGAAGACCAATCCCTAAAGCTTTATTCCCTTGTGCGAATTCGTAGAGGCCTGTCAGAGATACTCCTGCACCAGCCACGCTCACCATGCTGGCAGGCGTTACAAAGCCTTTCGTTTTGGCGGCAATCTTCTGCCAGCGGTTACGCTCTTCTACAGGGACGCCTTCCCAGCCGGCGCCCATTCTCTTTTCTGATGTCATACACTAATTATAGCACATTATGTGATATAAAACAACTACTGCCTCTGTTTGGTGCTACAGAGCAGCTTCGAGGGCGGCCCACTCAGCGGTGTCGTCTTCTTCGGGAACGTTCACACTCACCTGGTCGCCTGGCTTAGCCTTAAAGTAGGTTACGCTGGCGAGGAGGACGCGGTACTGGCGTTCGCCAACCGTTACGAAGTAGTGGCCGTCTTTTTGTTCGAGCACGCCCACGATTTGCTTACGAGGAACCGGGCCAATTTGCTTATATAAGAAGGCGCCGTCGTCGGCAATAGTCAATTTGAGGATATCACCCTGCACAAGCTTAGACTTAGATGCATAGTTTGCAGGCACGGGGTAGGTCTTGCCATCGCTGCCGACCATAGTTTGGCCGTCAAACACACCTTCTATAATTTTACCGAGGGCATCGTCTTTTGCAGCGCTGGTTACGACAGGGTCATCGCCCACAACACTAATAAGCAGCTCTTTAGCGGCCGCCAGATTGGTTTCTGCTTCTTGGATGAGTGCTCGGAGGCGCTTTATCTGTTTGTCTGCTATATCTGTCATGTTGGTGTCTCTATTTATCCCAAGTGTTTGTTTACCTACACTTCTCCCACAAACTATCATTTTTGACTACGTAAGTCAAAGAATGACAACATTTTCTGTGGAAAA
>CAYNBU010000018.1:0-16871 GCA_964395925.1 uncultured Candidatus Saccharibacteria bacterium | reverse complement strand
TCACCAGATAAGTCAGTGGGTTTTTCGTGCAGCAATGCTTGAGCAGTGTATTCGAGCGTTCTGGTAACAGTGGTACCGACAGCGCATACTCGTTTATCATTCGTTTTTGCTTCTTGGATTAATGCAACCGTTTGTGCGGGTATTTCAAAGTATTCGCTGTGCATTTCGTGATCTTCAACTTCGTCGGTGCGGATGGGTAAAAAGGTGCCCAAGCCTACGTGCAGGGTTACGTAGGCGATTTTTACCCCTTTGGATCGTAGTTTTTCTTCGATTTCGTTAGTAAAGTTAAGTGATGCGGTTGGTGCGGCTACTGAGCCTGCTTCTTTTGCAAACACGGTTTGGTAGCGTTCGATGTCTGCCTCTGTTGCTTCGCGTTTCATATACGGGGGTAAGGGGACAGAGCCCGTTTTCTCCGCCAGTGCTAACAGGTCTTCTTCGCTGGAGATTTCGGCGAGCCCGCCTTCTAACACCTTTGTGACGGTAATTACGGCTTCACCAACGTGCAGCTTTTCTCCATCACGGAGTTTTCCTCGGTAGATCGCCTTTCGTGAATACGGTGATATGGCGCCGTGGTTTTCAATAAGAAGCAGCTCGCGGAGCTTCCCGCTGTTATTTGTGGCAATGAGTCGAGCCTTTATTACCTTGGTATTATTTAGAACTACTACATCTCCTGCGCCAAGATAGTCGCTTATGTCGGTGTAGGTTTTGTTGTCTATAGTGCCAGATTGTCGGTTCAGTACTAGAAGCCGGCTCTGGCCACGAGCGGCAGGCGGAAATTGGGCAATGCGTTCATCGGGTAAATTGTAGTCGAAGTCGCTAATTTTCATGCTGACCAGTATTGTATCACGAGGTGTTCAGCTGCATTTTAATGAACACAGATATGACCCGGGTTCGTGGTACTTTTTGAACCATAAAAATAAGCTCATTATGTAATATTTTGATGTTCGGCAGAAATAGATGTAAATAATATAACGATTTAACAGAGGAAAGTGCAGTAAGTTGTGATTTTTGTGAATCAGCAGAAAGCTATAGCGTTTTTACAGAAATATGATATACTGTGTGTAGCCAGATTATCGGCTGATCGCCTCCAGCGAGTTTTGTTTACAAAATTCCGCATATTGGGGGAGGAAAGTCCGGGCAGCATAGGGAATGGCAGTTGCTAACGGCAACCGGGGGCAACCCTAGGGACAGTGCCACAGAAACGATACCTCCCGTTTACGGGATAAGGGTGAAACGAGTGGGGTAAGAGCCCACAGTTCTTGCTGGTGACAGCAAGAAGAGGTAAACCCTGCCTGCTGCAAGGAGATGAGCCTTATCTCTACGAGATGGTTCCCAACAGGGCTCATCATAAAAACCGCTCGACCTGCTGAGCAATTAGTAGGCTAGATAGATGATCAGCTAAAACAGAACCCGGCTTACGGATAGTCTGGCGCTAAACGTGAAAACACCACCCAGTGAAGGGTGGTGTTTTGCTTTTTACCGAAGCTGGTAGGCTATTTAGCCTTGCTTGCAGTATCTACTACAGCCTTGAAAGCAGCCGGTTCGTTGACTGCGAGTTCACTCAAAACCTTACGGTCTAAGGTGATGTTAGCCGTTTTAAGGGCTGCAATCAGCTTACTGTAGGTGGTTCCATTAATACGAGCGCCAGCGTTGATACGGGCATTCCACAGTGCACGGAAGGTGCGTTTGTGGTTACGACGGTCACGGTAGGCATATACCAATGATTTTGTAACTGCCTGCCTGCCGCGCTTGATGCTTGAGCGGTGTGAACGTTGCATACCTTTGGTAGCTTTGCGAATCTTCTGGTGTTTGCGGTGGCTGGTAACGCCTCTTTTTACGCGCATTTTCTAGACTCCTAGTCGTTTCTTAATAGTTTTCGCAACTTTGTTGCTGGTCAGGGTTTCGAGACCACTGATACGGCGCTTACGAGAAGCAGACTTCTTTTGCAAGAGGTGGTTGCCACTCGCGTGGGCGCGACGAACTTTACCGTTCTTGGTAAGTTTTACGCGATCTTTGGTACCGCTATGCGTCTTTTGCTTTGGCATTTGGGTTGCTCCTTATAACGAAGTTTAATTGTTTGCCTGATAACTGAGGCTGTTGGTCAACGACGATTGTATCACCGTATCTCTCTATAACTTTGGCGGCTAGTGTGAACCCGATGTCTTTGTGGGCGAGTTCACGACCCCTAAAGAAGAGGGTGATTTTAACCTTGTGACCAGTTTCGAGGAAGCCGGTGACTTTCTTGAGTTTTACGTCTAAGTCGTGGTCGCTAATCTTGAGGCCGAAGCGCATTTGCTTGATCTCGAGATTTTTGGCGTTCCTTTTGCTTTTTTGAAGCTGCTTTGTACGCTGGTAGTTATATTTACCCCAGTCGACGATCTTTGCAACGGGTGGATCGGCGCCGGGGGATATTTCTACCAGATCAAGGTCGTGTTCTCTGGCAAGGTCTAAGGCTTCTTGCCGCGATAAAACACCAAGTTGCTGACCCTCGTGGTCAATAACGCGTAGGCGTTGTGCACGAATGTTGCCATTCACGCGGGTGTACTTGTCGATGAGAACGTTCTCCTTAATCTTGTTATCTTGGCTTCAGGGAGTATTCTAACAGATGCAGTAACAGAGGTCAACAAAAAAGTTATGGCTTGCCTCGCCGGGGCCGGTACTGGAGTGCCTCTGTAATGTGCGCTGTAGCAACAGTTTTACTCCCTTCGAGATCGGCAATAGTGCGTGCAACTTTCAGGCAGCGCATGTAACTACGGGCCGAGAGATCTAGCTGTTGGGCGGCCGAATTGAGAAGACTGGCGGCTTCTGGGTCGAGCTTAATGTGCTGCTTGATCTGGCTATTGCTCATCTGGGAATTAAGCTTTAAGCTGCCAAATCGAACATGCTGCTTACGGCGTGCAGCTTGTACACGGGAGCGGATAGTTTTACTAGGCTCTTCGGCAGGGTTATGGAGGAGTTTGGTGTGCTCCACGGGGTCAACGTCTACATAGAGGTCGATACGGTCTATGATAGGCCCAGAGAGCTTGCTTTGATAGCGGGCAAGCTGCACGGCGGAACAACTACAGGTTTGAGTACTACCAAAGTACCCACAAGGGCAGGGATTAGCTGTTGCTACGAGTAAGAAGCTGGCAGGATATTGGGTAGTTTCTCTGGTGCGAGTAATAGCAACAGTGCGATCTTCGAGTGGTTGGCGAAGCGCTTCGATGGTAGGGCGGTTAAATTCCGGAAATTCGTCAAGAAGCAATACGCCGTGGTGGCTCAGACTAATCTCACCGGGTCGAGGGGAGCTTCCTCCTCCGATAATTGCAGCAGTGCTTGCACTGTGGTGGGGCGCCCTGCAGGGGCGCTCGGTCATGATGCTGTCAAAACGAGGGCTGGCAAGACTGTGTAAGTGAGTGACTTCGAGCATCTCTTCATATGCTAACGGGGGTAGAATTGAGGGCAGGGCATGTGCCAGCATACTCTTGCCGGTACCGGGAGGCCCACTGAGGAGGATATTATGGCCGCCCGCTGCGGCAATTTCGAGGGCTCGTTTAGCACGGTGTTGTCCAACAACCTCCTCAAAGACAGCTTCAAAGTCGCTCCTTGTTGGAGGCCGAGATGTGGCGGGGTTGGCTTTTGGTATGGTAGATCCTCCTGAGAGGTGTTCAGCTAGCTGCCGTAGATTACTAACGGGGAAGAGAGAAGTTTGGGGTACTAACTGAGCCTGAGTTAGGTTACCCGCGGGTATGAAGAATTTTGTAAAGCCTCGTTCTCGAGCTGCCAGGATCTTTCCGATAACCCCCCGTACGGGGCGAAGGCTGCCATCGAGCGCCAACTCACCAATAAATAACGTATCCTGGAGGTTAAATGACCTCTGTTGATCAGTTAGTAAGATAGCAGTGGCCATGGCTAAATCGAACCCAGTGCCATCTTTAGGAATATCGCCCGGAGCTAGATTCAGGGTGATACGTTTGCGTGGTAACGGTAGCTGGCTATTAGTAAAAGCTCCTCTGAGGCGTTCTTTCGCCTCCTCAATTGATCTGTTTGCGAAGCCGACGATCACTATGGCTGGCAGGCCATTACTCATATGGCATTCAATCTCGACGGCCGTGCCGTGAAGGCCTGATTCAATAATGCTAGCTACCGTTTGTTGCATGGTGGAACCATGTAAACATAAGAATGATTAAACTTCAAAAATAATGAAAACCCGCTTAATTTTTAGCGGGTTTTCTGTATTTTTTAGTTTGTCTTTGAGGTTTTAATGTGATGTGTGTTTTTCATGGAACAACGGCTTGCGAGAAGCCGTTGTTGAAGTGCTTTTTGTTTTTGAGCACTTTTTTTATTCAAGTGCTACGCATATCTTATAAATTGCCTGAATAAGTGTCAACATGTTTATGGTAAATAAACTCACAAAGCTGTGTATAACTTTTACCTAACGACTCAAAACTGCGCTCAAAATTATCTAAAATATGCCCTAAAATCGTACTCATATTCTAGTTTTTGGTTCTCGTGCTCCACTATGTGGCAAATGGCATGTGTGTCGAGCGTAGGGGCTAGGTAGGATGTCGTAAAGCTGTATGTCTGACGATATGAAAAATGTAAAAAAGGTGAATACACAACACGACCAGGCTTCAAACGCTTTGTTGCAAGATCAGCACTATTTTTTCTGGCTTCCTGGCCAGTATGGCCCGGGAAGCAAAATATAGCTATTTGCAACAAAGCACACGCAAGTTAGCAGGAAGCGGGGTTAAAGGCTTTTTGCTAAAACTACCAATTATTTGCAAATGCAGATTGTTTTAAGCCGAGCTGCACTCAATTGTAGCTTGCATAACATGGCTACAGCCGAACTGAGCGTACAGCCTAGCTTATTGTTTTTGTACGAATTTTGTTTGTAAATTTGCTTCAAAAAAAAGCAAAGAAAAGCGGCACAGCACGTGAAAGTAAATGTACGGCACTTGTGCCGCAAACAATGAATATTTTTTGCACCCAGCCTGATATTATAACGACATAATTGAGTAAAATTATCAAAAATACTGTTATTTTATAGTAATAAGAACAACGAATATTTATGTACTCAATTTGTAAAAACATAAAACATAACAGATACATCATGTATAAAAAACAACGAGTATTATTGACAAAATTACGTATTCGTAGTAGGCTGGAGCTTGTAAGTTATTAAAACAAAAACATAAAAACTTACATATCTCTTCATCCTCGCGGGAGGAAAATAACGCTCTTCGTTTGCGAGTAAGCGGACGAGAGCGGTCAGTCAAAGCCTAAAGACGGTAAGCGCTATAATAGTCTATATTTTAGGAGCGGATTTACCGTCTTGGCTCCAAGTTTCTTAAGTACACCATGTCGGTCCAAACGGCATGGTGTTTTTTGCTGGGAACTGCTAATGTTTGAGTATGAAAATGATTCGCAATCATCGTCTTTGGATAACAATAGGGCTCTACGTAGCTCTTGCGGCCTGGCTCTTCTTAACGAATCCGCAAAAACTGCCTATTATCTTTTTGATGGTGCCTTTTGTACTCCTGTTTGCTGCCCTGTGGCTTACCGCCAATCTGTTCTTAAATAGGTTCTTCCCAAAGTTGCGAAAGCCTCGTCGTGTTGCAGCAGCACTCTGTATTAGTGGTGTGCCAGTCTTTCTGCTTATCCTTGGATCAGTGAACCAACTGACGTGGCGCGATGTAGTGCTTGTGGTGTGCTTGGTTGTGTTCTTATTTTTCTACAGTGGTCGCTTGCACTTTTCGGAATCGTAAAAACAACACATATCGGCCGGTATTTCTGGTATAATTTACAGTAATGGACCCTAACGCTAACACACCAGCTCAAAGTTTTGATTTGCCTCAACCAGGCCGGCCTGAGGCTGTGCCAGGGGTTAATCCCAATACTCCTGTGCCCGAGACAAACCAGCAAACTGAACAGCATAATATGGAACTTCCGTCAGCTGTAGCTCCTGCACCGGTGCCGCAAGTACCTCCTGTGCCTCCGGTAGTGCCGGCGGGCCAACAGCAACCACTCGCAGCCGTTCCTGCAGCTCCGGCGCCTATAGTGCTTCAAGACGACGACGTGCTTACCGCAGAAGATGACGACCTTATCGAAAAGGCATGGGTTCAGAAGGCCAAGGATATCGTCGAAAGGACTAAGAACGACCCCTATAATCAGAACAAAGAAATCAATAAGGTTAAGGCGAGCTACATTAAAAAGCGATACAACATGGATATTAAGATGATCGACGAGCAAGGCCAGTGATAGGATTTCTTATTGTTCTGTTTGCCCTGGTCCTACTAATAGGGATAGTAGGACTTACTTTGTTCGTACACTCACGGAAGGTCCTTCGCGAACAGAAGAACTACGAACGTGCGCTCAAGATGGTGCCGCTCCTTATTCATTTGCCGCCACAGAGTGACGATACCGAAAATACTGGCCGAGATGTCCGAGAACTCATGGATGAAAACATCTCAAAAGCGCAGATTGTCTATAACATTATCGCCAGTACACTCCAAAAAGGCTTCAAGAGCCAGTTCTATGGTCAGCGGCACTTTGCATTCGAGATTGTCGGGTCAAAGGGCTTTGTGCATTTTTATGCTGCTGTTCCGGTGGCGCTCGTCGAAGTGGTCAAGCAGGCAATTGTGAGCGCTTATCCAGCTGCTCGTCTTGAAGAGGTTGCAGAGCACAACATCTTTAGCCCAATCGGGAAGATTAACGGAACTATTGGTGGAGAGTTAACACTCAAAGAAAATTATGCGTATCCCATTGCGACATTCCAAGATCTCAAGCGAGATGCGCTGCAGTCGCTGCTCAACGCGCTTTCTACGCTTGATAAAGAAGATGGCGCCGGTATCCAACTTCTTATGCGTCCAGCTAACCCTGATTGGCGCAAAAAAGCTCAAGGCCTGGCGGGGAAGAAACGAAAAGGTGAGGAGCAGAAGAAGGGTACGGCACTGGTTGGTGAGTGGGGCAAGCAGCTTGGTACGGCCCTAGTAAAACCACCCGAAGATAAAGGTGGCGGCAAATCTGAGCCGAAGCAACTCTCAAGTCATGAGCAGACTACCCTTGATGCGATTGATCAAAAGACCTCGTACCCAGGCTACGAAGTACTTATTCGAGTCGTTGTTTCGTCTAATATTTCGCAGCGTGCACAGGCTATTCTCGGAAACGTAGTTGCATCGTTTTCTCTATTTGATGCGCCAGGCCGTAACGGCTTCAAGTACACGCCCGCCAAAGATATCGAGAGCTTTGTGACAGCCTATATCATGCGGTTCTTCCCACAAGAAAACACACAGAACGTGCTTAATACCGTGGAGCTTGCGACAATTTTCCACTTTCCCGACCAAAAAAACATCCCGACGACGCAGCTGGAGCGCCAAGCCTCTAAGCAAGTGGATGGCCCCCGCAACATCGGTGATGAGGGTATCTTCCTTGGGTACAATGTGTTTAGGGGTGTAAAGAAACCGATTCGGCTTTCAGAAAATGACCGCCGCCGGCACATGTACCTGGTGGGACAAACTGGTACTGGTAAGTCGACCATGCTCAAGAACCTGGCTTTGCAAGACATGCTTAACGGTAAAGGTTTTGCATTTATCGACCCGCACGGTGACGTTGCCGAAGATCTGCTGGCTATGGTGCCAAAAGAGCGTACCGAGGACGTTATTTACTTCTGCCCGGCAGATATGGACTATCCGCTCGGGCTTAACTTGTTTGAGTTTGATAACCCCGACCAAAAAGACTTCTTGATCCAGGAAGCAATTAATATGCTCTACAAGCTGTACGACCCGCAGCACACGGGTATTATTGGCCCTCGTTATGAGCACTGGTTCCGTAACGCAGCGCTCACCATTATGGCAAACCCCGAAGGCGGCACATTTATTGATATTCCAAAAGTGTTTACCGATAAGCAATACGAAAAAGAGCTTAAAAAATACGTCACCGACCAAACAGTGCTCGACTTCTGGAATAAAGAAATGGCTCAAACCAGTGACTACCACAAGAGTGAAGTGCTCGGTTGGTTTGTGAGTAAGTTCGGTGCCTTCTTAAGTAACGAGATGATGCGCGACATTATTGGCCAGACTAAGAGCTCGTTTAACCTGCGTGAGATTATGGACGAAGGCAAAATCTTGCTGGTTAATTTAAGTAAAGGGCGTACTGGTGAACTGAACTCTAAGCTGCTCGGTATGATCTTCGTGATGAAGTTCCAGGCGGCAGCCATGAGTCGTGCAGATATCAAAGAAGAGGATCGTAAAGACTTCTCGCTGTATGTTGATGAGTTCCAGAACTTTTCAACTGATTCATTCGCCACCATCTTGTCCGAGGCTCGAAAGTACCGCTTAAACCTGATTGTGGCCAACCAGTTTACGACACAGCTCACCGACGAAATTCGCGATGCGGTGTTTGGTAACATTGGTACGGTTATTTCTTACCGTGTGGGGACAAACGATGCAGACTTCTTAACCAAACAGTTTGCGCCGGTATTCGATAGCGAAGACCTGCAACGTATTCCGAACTATAACACTGTTGCGCGCATGCTTATTGGGGGTATCCCAACGCAGCCATTTAGTATGGCGGCTATGCCGGAACTTGGTAAGCCTAACAAGAAGCTTATGGAGGCACTCAAGCAGCTTTCGGCGGCAAAATATGGCCGTCCGCGTGCCGAAGTAGAGAAAGAGATTTTTGCTCGTATTCGAACGAGTGACCCACCAGCGGCGGCGCAACCTCCACTTGGTGGTGCTGCGCGACCAGGAGTGCCAGCTCGTCCGGGCGGGGCCTTCCCTCAAGCAGCAGGTCGTCCGCCAGTTCCACCGCGTCCGGCCGCGCCTGGAGGCGCTTCCTTCCTTGATGATTGGCTCTCTAAGCGGCAAGCACCAGCTCCGGCTCCAGCTCGTCAGTCGGGTGCTCGTTCGCCTTGGGGCGCTCCACAGGGTCAGCCGGGTGCACCAGGCTCCCAAGCTCAAGCTCCAGCGCGACCATATCCAGCTGCGCCAGCAGCACCATCACTCCAACCAGCACCACCACAACCACTGTCGGCATCTCCGGTGGCGTCTGCAGGCTCCTCAGGAGCCCCACAAGCGCCGTTAGCAGCGCATCCACCTACTCCAGCAAGTTCGGCTCCTATGGCTATTCCACAGGCTCCTCATGCCCCTGTGGCGCCATCTTTGCCTGCTGGCGCTCCTCCTGTTGCTCCACAATCGCACCAGTCGGCTCCTCAGGCTGCTAAAATCGCGCCTCCACCCATCGAACCACAGGTAGCTCCACTTGAGGTTCGCACGCCTCCGCCTAACCCGGAAACAAGCAATCTCGTAAAAGAAGTGCAGCAAACCCTGAGCGGTAAGACGCCAATCAAGAACAGTATTAAGGGCCAGGCTGAGCACAAGAACAACGATGACTCGGGCCCCGATGACACTATTTTTATCGATACAGAAGGCACACTACACATTAACCAAGACGACAAGCCAACACCTACGAGCTAGGCTTTGCGAGCTTTACGAATCGCGAAGAGTACAAGTTCTATAGTCATACCTAAAGCAAACCCAGCTACGAATAGCATGGCGAACAGTAAGTAGTTGTAACTAAAGCCATAGTATTTTGCCATCCAGAGGAAGACGCTAGAGCCAACGAAGGCCACGATGCTGCCGCCGAGTAAACCTGAAGGTCGGGCTACAGTTTTGCCGGTAGCTTGGCTTACGGCGTCTACAATGGGCTGGTGAACGACTTTACTGAGTGCTCGGTTTGGTGCAGAAAGCTGCTTTCGGACACGAGTAAGGGTGCGCTGCAGTGTTTGCTGTTTCAGTGCGCGGCTAATAAAGGTGTTCGTTTGTGGAGCGGCGTCTTTTTCGGTGTGCACTGCATCTGCTGCCGAAATTGCCTCTTCTTTAGCACGATTCTCTAATTCTGGTAGTGGTGCATGCTTTTTAGCTTCATGCTTGTGCTCGCGTTCATGGCGCGGCTTATGGTGCTCTTGCCGAGGTTCATGCTCGGCCGTCTGCTTAGGCTTAAAGTGTTCGTTACTGTGTGGTTGGTGGCCTTTTTCTGACATAGCTTAACTCCCTGATGCGTATTCGGTACGCACGATATCTAATTCTTTTGCGAGCAATCGGCTACGAGCGAGGAAGTATCCGATGACTGCCGTAATCGCAAATCCGATTACTAAGTTTGTCCCCGGGCCGGTGTTTGGCAGGGTAGCAACGGTTTGCTCTGTGGTCTTAATAACGCCACCGGGCAGGTTAATGTCTACGGTGTTGCCATATACGTTGCTGAGGGTAAGATCATATGAGCCAGGGTTAGAAGGGGCGGCCGGGGTTTGAGGGATCGGATCCTTAATGCGGATAGTCAGCTGTTTACTAATAGTACCGTTGGCTTTAATATCGGTTGCTGGCCAGCGGACAATGTTGTTACCATCCTTTACGCCGCCGTGATAGTCAACAACGTCGGCATATTCGAGGACATCCCCAATATTCTCTTCGACAACAAACTTTTTGAGCGTTTCCTTGCTCGTATTTTGTGCAGAGAGTGTATATATGATCGTGTCACCAGCATGAGCTACAGTACCATTCGCATCAGGAATACCCTGGGTCGTGTTGCTTGCTTTCTTGGTTAGGATGATACAGGCAGTAGAGTCATTTTTGTCATCTGATTCTTCACACGGCTTACACTGAGGGCTATCTTTAGGGATGTTGGGATTGTATGGGCACACTGGCGGAGCAGTGTTAACATAAATATCTTGATCACAATCAGTTGTCATACTGCCACCCGCAAGCTTAGTGTTATTGTCGTATCCGACGGCAAGGCGGAAGCGATAATGGCCGGCTTTTGTCATCTTAAAGGTCTGATCCTGGCTATCTCGTACCGTAGCTGTTCCACTATTCGGGAAGGTTACCGTAGACCCTTTACTTGTAGAGATAATCTGGCCGGTGGCCACATCGATGTAGTCGTACGTAAAGGTAACTTTCTCGTTTACTGGGAGGTTTTGGCCGCCTGCGATACCGCGAAGCCCAATAGTAGTGTTGATTGGTACGCGCGAGCCAGGCGTTTGACTAATAAGAAGAATCGAGCAGTAGATTGACTTTGCCGGGGTTGGTGGTGGCGGAGGAGGCGTTGGAATGAATACTAAGTTACCGCAAGAAAAGAGCAGCATGAATGGTCCGCGGCTACTGTTGCCGGTGATTGCCATGCAGTTTTTGCCATCGTTATAACAATGAGCTCCCCACGATTGAAGCGGTCGAGAATAGACAGTACCAGCACCTGGAATGTTATGGGCTTGCTCGCCAGCAAATCCATATGGGTACCGACCGATTGAACGGAGTTGGCCACCGAATTCACTGTAGTCAATTTTGCGCTCTTGACCGTTAGCGATATCATCACAACTGACGCCAAAGCTTGCAATGATGGTGCGGAGCTGGTTGCGATTATTGACACAGGCTTCAACTGCCTGAGCGTGACTGTTAAACCCGCCAGGAACGATATCATTGCCAGAGGCTCCGACGCTCGGGGCGGGCGGTGCCACAATTGCGAATATCTGCACAAAGAGTGTGAGGGCCATGAACAAGAAGCCGAGTCGACGAACACCAGTTTCTTTTTTGAGCCGTTTCCCATAAAAAGCTACCTGGTTAATCAAGCTTGGATTAAATGGTAGATTTGTGAGTAGTCGGTTGATCATTTTTATTGTGTTCAGTTTTTAGTTTATGCTAGTGCTTATTGAACCATGAAATGATGTGTTCACGCAATAGCCTTTTACAGAGTTGTGTATAAAATAGGAATCATCTATAATAGAGAGGAACAAAAGGGAAGGTAAAACGGCGTCCAGCCAGTGAGGGTTATGTCAGCGTGAGCAAACAAAAAGACACATATGATTCGCAGCAAATTCAGGTTCTTGAAGGTCTTGAGCCGGTTCGTAAACGGCCGGGTATGTATATCGGAAGCACCGGCCGCGAAGGTTTACATCACTTAATTAAAGAAATTGCCGATAACTGTGTTGACGAAGCGATTGCTGGTCACGCAACAGAGGTTCATGTAACGCTGCTCGAAGATGGTGGCGTACGAGTGGGCGATAACGGTCGTGGTATTCCTGTTGATAAGCACGCCAAAACTGGCAAAAGCACGCTCGAAACGGTTCTGACTGTATTGCACGCTGGTGGTAAGTTTGGCGGCGGTGGCTATAAGGTTTCGTCTGGCCTGCACGGTGTCGGTTCGAGCGTGGTTAACGCGCTCTCTACAAAATTGGTCGCCGAAGTCCGTAAAGACGGCTTCTTATACCGCCAGGAGTACAAAGAAGGCGCTCCACTAGCTCCAATTCAAAAAATTAGCCCGGCTGAAGACACCGGTACGATTATCACCTTTTATCCTGACGCAACGATCTTCAAAGAAACCGTTGTTTTTGACTACGAATGGGTTGTCGATTATTTGCGCCACCAGGCTTACCTTACAAAAGGTATTCGTACCTTTGTGCGCGATGAGCGCACTGGTGAGCGTTGCAGCTTCTATTTTGAAGGTGGTATCCAGTCGTACGTTAAGCACCTCAACCTTGGTAAAGACGTGGTAGATGATGATGTATTTTATGTCGAGAAAGAAGTCGAAGACTCTGGCATTGAGATTGCAATGCAGTACGCCGACGCCTACACCGAAACTATCAAGGCTTTCGCAAACAACGTATTTAACCCAGACGGTGGTATGCACCTTACTGGTTTTCGTTCAGCGTTAACTCGCGTGGTAAACGATTACGCACGCAAGAACGGTTTGCTCAAAGAAAAAGAAGAAAACCTCTCTGGCGAAGATACCCGCGAAGGTTTAACCGCAATTATTCTGGTAAAACTTCCGGATCCACAGTTTGAAGGTCAGACTAAGAACAAACTAGGCAACCCAGAGGTTCGCGGGTATGTTGAACAGATTCTGGGTGAGCACCTGGCATATTATTTTGAGGAACATCCAGCTATTGCTAAAAAGATTGTCGGTAAGGCGTTATTGGCCGCGCGAGCCCGCAAAGCTGCCCGCGCTGCTCGTGAGAACATTATCCGTAAGGGTGTGCTTGAAGGCTCTGGTTTGCCGGGTAAGCTGGCCGACTGTTCAAGCCGTACGCCAGCTAATTCAGAACTATATATTGTAGAGGGTGACTCAGCTGGCGGTTCGGCGAAAGGCGGTCGCGACAGTAAGACGCAGGCTATTTTGCCGCTTCGCGGTAAGGTGCTCAACGTTGAACGTGCTCGTCTTGACAAAATGCTTGGCAACAACGAAATCGTAACACTTATTAAGGCACTCGGTGTGGGCATTGATGAACAATTTAATATCGATGGCTTACGTTATCACCGCATCATTATCATGACCGATGCCGATGTCGACGGTTCACACATTAGTACACTGCTCATGACCTTCTTCTTCCGTTTTATGAAGCCGGTTATCGATGGCGGTCATCTGTATTTGGCGAAGCCGCCGCTCTTTGAGCTGGTAAAACCAGGCCGCAAGTCGAGCGTGTTTATCTATGACGAAGCAGAACTCGAAGAGGTGCTCAACCGTGAGATTGAACGCCGTACAAAAGAAGGCCTAAAGGTTTCGGTCGGCGAAGATCGCATCAAACAAGCCGGGTTTGTTGAGCAGAAGCGCTACAAGGGTTTGGGTGAAATGGATGCCGAGCAACTGTTCGAAACAACCATGAACCCCGAACAGCGCGTATTGGTACAGGTAAAGGTGGACGATGCAGAAAAGGCAGACGCAATCTTTAATAAGTTAATGGGCACAGAGGTAGAGCTTCGTAAGAACTTTATTCAGGCACATGCAAAATTCGTGAAGGACTTGGATATCTAATATGGATGACGATACAAAAAACGTAGACGAACAAACAACCAACGTAGAGCTTACGACGCCGGGCGTTATCGAGGGCGAAATTGTAGACGCCGATCACTCGCGCGTGGTTGAACTCCGAAAAGTAGAAAACGTTATGGAGGATAGCTACCTTCGTTATTCAATGAGTGTGATTGTCGCTCGCGCACTGCCTGATGTACGTGATGGCCTTAAGCCGGTTCACCGCCGTATCTTGTACGTGATGGATCGAATGGGCATCAAACCTGGCAGCAAGACCGTTAAGAGCGCGCAGATCGTCGGTGAAGTTATGGGTAAGTATCACCCACATGGCGACAGTGCAATTTACGATTCGATGGTTCGCATGGCTCAACCGTGGTCACTTCGCTACATGTTGGTGAACGGGCAGGGTAACTTTGGCTCCATGGATGGTGATCCCCCAGCTGCTTATCGATATACCGAAGCAAAAATGACCTCACATGCCGAAGCAATGCTTGCGGATATCGAAAAAGAAACGGTTCCATTCCGCGATAACTACGATGGTACCCGCCAGGAGCCAGAGGTGTTGCCGGCTAAGCTGCCAAACTTGCTCCTGAACGGGCAGATGGGTATTGCTGTGGGTATGGCAACTAATATCCCGCCGCATAACCTCAATGAAATTGTTGATGCCACGGTTGCGCTTATTGATAACCCCGAGGCAACGCTTGATGATCTTATGGAATATGTAAAGGGTCCCGATTTCCCAACCGGTGGCATTGTCTACGGTAAGGATTCTATCCGTACCGCTTTTGCTACAGGCCGCGGCGGTGTGGTTATTCGTGGCGTTGCGAACATCGAAGAAAACAACAAGGGTCGTCATCAGATTATTATTACCGAAATCCCTTACGCACTGAATAAAGAGAGTCTGATTATCAAGATTGCCGATCTTGTCCGCGATAAGAAAATTGGCGGCATTAGCGATATCCGTGACGAAAGCTCGCGTGGCGATGTTCGTATTGTTATTGACCTCAAGAAAGATGCGTATCCTAAGAAGTTACTGAACCAGCTGTATAAGCTCACATCACTGCAAACGACATTCCATTACAACATGCTGGCGCTCGTCGATGGTATTCAGCCGCGAGTACTTGGCTTACAGGATATCCTTCAGGAGCATATTAAGCACCGTCAGAACGTGATTCGCCGTCGAACTGAGTACGAACTGCGTAAAGCAAAAGAACGCGCTCACGTGCTCGAGGGGCTCAAGATTGCTCTCGACCACATCGACGAAGTAATTGCTACAATCCGCGCCAGCCAAACCACCGAAGAGGCTCAGGCGAACCTGATCGAGAAATTCAACTTGAGCGAGATTCAGGCTAAAGCCATTTTGGCGATGCAACTCCGTACGCTGGCTGGCCTGGAACGCAAGAAGATCGAAGATGAACTGGCCGAACTGCTTACCTTGATTGCTAAGCTCGAAGCTATTCTTGCCGATGTGAAGAAGATTCTTAAAATTGTAAAAGACGAACTGCTTGAGGTGAAGAAACAGTTTGGCGATGATCGCCGTACCAAAGTTGTCCCGCAAGAACTGGGCAAAATGAGCGACGAAGACCTTGTACCAGATGAACAGGTTGTTGTCACCTTGACATCAGCTAACTACATTAAACGAAGTCAGATCGCTGATTACCGCAAACAAGGACGTGGTGGTAAGGGTAAACGAGGCATGGTCACCCGCGAAGAAGACGTTATTGAACATGTGGTCAATGCAAGTACCCATGACTTCTTGCTCTTCTTTACCAACAAGGGTCGCGTGTTCCGTTTGAAGACCTATGAAGTGCCTGCGGCTAACTTGAGTGCCAAGGGTATTGCGATTGTGAATCTCCTGCAACTACAACCCGAAGAAACGGTAAGCTCGGTGATCAATGTTTCAAAACAATCGCAAGGTGGTTATTTAGCGATGTGTACCGTACGAGGGGTCGTGAAGAAGACGCCATTCGAACAGTACCAAAATGTGCGCCAATCCGGCCTCATTGCTATCAACCTAGATGATGGTGATGAGCTCAAGTGGATTCGCATGACTACGGGTGAGAACGAAGTGGTTATCTCGACGGCACAAGGCCAAGCCATTCGCTTCCACGAAAAGGGTGTGCGCCCAATGGGTCGTGCTTCTCGAGGGGTGCGCGGTATCCGCTTGCGTACGGGTGACCAAGTGATTGGTATGGATGTCGTAGATGAGAATTCCAGTATCTTTGTGATTAGTGACCAGGGGTATGGTAAGCGTACGAAGATTTCGCAATTCACCGCCCATACGCGCGGTGGTGTAGGCATCCGCTCGGCAGTTGTGAATGCCAAGACTGGCGCCCTCATCGGGGTGAAGCGCTTGAGTGATGATGACTCGCAAGAGGTTATTATCATCTCGCAACAGGGGCAAACTATTCGCCTAGGGCTTAAGGATATTCCGCTGCTTGGCCGGGCTACCCAGGGTGTGCGTATTATGCGGCTGAACGATGGTGATAAGGTCGTTTCGTTGGCGCTCGTAGACAAACTGGCCGAAGGTGAGCAGGATGAAGACGAAAAAGCCCCAGAAACACCTACGACTGACTAGGAATGTTGTAAAAAACATACAAGCACAAAAACTTCTTGACACTAGGGGTGCTCTCCTATAAGATGATATGAGCTTTTTGAGGTCTCTCTATGAGTCGGTCAGAAAAATGTTCGTTAAAAATTGAGTAGTGCAAATCAACGTCAATTGATTTGAATTGTTTTTTAAAGTCAGAATTTTGATAGCGATATCAGAGGTTCTACTGAACAGAGAACAAATTCTTTTTTTGGAGAGTTTGATCCTGGCTCAGGATGAACGCTGGCGGCGTGCCTAATACATGCAAGTCGAGCGGTAAGGCCCTTCGGGGTACACGAGCGGCGGACGGCTGAGTAGCGCGTAGGAACGTACCCCAAAGTGAGGGATAACTGCTCGAAAGAGTAGCTAATACCGCATGTGATCTACGGATTAAAGCTTTATGCGCTTTGGGAGCGGCCTGCGTATGATTAGCTAGTTGGTGAGGTAATTGCTCACCAAGGCGACGATCATTAGCTGGTCTGAGAGGATGATCAGCCAGACTGGG
>CAYNBU010000017.1:0-16878 GCA_964395925.1 uncultured Candidatus Saccharibacteria bacterium | reverse complement strand
AAATCTGGGTAGAAATAGTGTTTGCGGTCGAACTTGCTGAATTTTTGCGGCTCGGTGTTGAGCGCAAAAGCGGCACGCATACCAAGCTCTACAGCTTTTTCGTTGAGCACCGGCAAAGCGCCCGGCATACCAAGATCGATATGACTGATTAAGGTGTTAGGAGCCGCTTCGCGGGCATCGTTGCCAACGGCCGAAAACAACTTCGTCTTGGTCTTGAGTTGCACGTGGCACTCAATCCCAATGGTAACGGTATATTGTTTGCGGACGTCAGCAGCAATCATTTCTTGAACGCTCCAATATCTTTGAGAGCCTGGCCAAAGCCGAGTAACGCCTTCTTGACGTCGTCTTCTTTGAGCTTAATGTCTTCGCTGTCGCTCATGATCTTTTTGGCAAGTTTGTGCGACTGCCATACGGCATCGTGGTTGGTGAATTCCTTCTGTGCATTTACCAGGCGCTCGCCCATTGAGCCGCCTTTAAAACGGAGCCGTTTGAGCGCGCGGTCGAGCAGTTGATCGGCATCAACCACCGCTTCGCCCCAGGTTTCTTTATTGCTGAGGAGCTTTTGGAGTTCCTTCCACTTGGTTTGAAAGTCTTGCGGCTTAATTTTGCGCGGGCGACGACGGAAAATAAACGCCCCCACCAACGCGACAACTAAGACAACAACGAGTGCAACACTGACGATCGTAAACTTATCCATTGATAACTCCTTCTGTGGCTCGCGCCAGGCCCAGCAGCTCACGATCATGCTTTTGGGCGGCCATTAATTGTAATCCGACCGGTAAACCATTGCTCATGCCTGACGGGATGCTAATTGCAGGCACTCCCACCAGGTTAGCGGCAACGGTCATAATGTCTGTCAGGTACATTTGAAGTGGGTTTTTGGCGTTTTCGCCGATCTTAAAGGCAGTTTGAGGTGCTGTTGGCCCCACCAGATAATCAACAGATTTGAATGCTTCGTTGAACTCATTAATGAGCTTAGTGCGCAGCTGCTGTGCCTTTTTGTAGTAAGCATCGTAGTAGCCGCTGCTCAGCACGTACGTACCGATCATAATACGACGCTTAGCTTCGTGACCGAACCCGTGACTGCGAGTGTAGTTGTAACTATCTTCGAGATTATTGGCTTGGGGGTGAGAGAATCCAAAATGCTGACCATCGTAGCGACTCAGGTTACTGCTGACTTCTGCCGGGCAGATGATGTAATAGCAAGCCAGCGCCAGTGGTAATGACGGTAAACTGACATCTACAATTTCGGCCCCCGCTTTTTGGAGCTTATCAATAGTAGCTTTGACTTGTTTAGTGACTTCGGGGTCAACATCGCTACTGAAGTATTCTTTAACCACGCCGATCTTTTTACCTTCTATATCACTATCGAGCTCGGTATAGGCTGTTGCTTCGCGGTCGATAGTAGTGCTGTCGAGGTGGTCTTTACCGCTCATGACATCGAGCACGATGGCTGCGTCGTCTACAGTCATAGTGAGCGGACCAATAACGTCGGTACTGCTAGCCATGGCGATCACGCCAGAACGAGAAACTAATCCATATGTTGGCTTGAACCCCACAGAGCCGGTGAAGGCTGCCGGCAAGCGGATGGACCCACCCGTATCGGTGCCAAGAGCAAAAGGAGCCAGACCCAGCACAACAGCCGCGCCCGAGCCGCCGCTACTACCGCCTGGCACGTATTCAGGATTGTGTGGGTTTTTGGTGGCACCAAAGTCGCTGTTTTCGGTGCTACTCCCATGCGCAAAAGCGTCGAGGTTGGCTTTGGCTACACAAATTGCACCCTCTGCTTCGAGCTTTTCGATTGCCGTAGACTGATACGGCGCTTCAAAACCTTTCAAAATATTGCTGGCCGCGGTAGTTTCGCCACCAAAAGTTAAGAAGTTATCTTTGGCAATGAACGGCACACCGGCCAAGCGACCAACTTGCTCGCCGTTTGCAACACGCTCGTCTATTCCTGTTGCTCGTTGGCGGGCACGATCTGCGGTAGTCGCAACAATTGCCTGGTATTCTTTGTGGTCTTCGATTGTCTTTAGTGATTTTTCCACTAAGTCAGTGGCTTTGAGTTCGCCGCTCTGTACTTTAGCAGCGAGTTCGGTGATGGGGAGCCAGGTATCGGCCATTATCCAACCATCCTTGGAACTTTAAAGTGGCCATCTTCTTTATTAGGGGCGTTCTTCAGTAACTCAGCCGCGTCGGGGCCGTAGTTGATTTCTTCGTCGGGGCGCATAACATCAGTGAGGCCGGTGACTTGGTACGTAGGTTCGAGGCCATCGAGGTCGACCTGCTGCAAAGCCTGTGCGTACTCCAAAATGTCACCTAGTTCTTCGCCAAATTGGTCAATCTCTTCCTCGGTTAGTTCAATCCGTGAAAGTCGAGCCAATTTTAAGATGTCTTCGCGCGAAAGCTTACTCATATACTCCCGTTAGTATAGCACAAATCAACCCGAGAACACTGTTTGCGCCAGTGCACCTAAGGTTCTGTAATTCAACAATACGATAAGAGGCGTATCTCTGTCTTTTACGGCCGAGGGTGAAGCACTTCCTGAGGCCTATACTGATTCAACCGAATAATGTCTTTACAGCTTATGATCTTATTTGTATCATAACCATAAGGAGCATCAGGTTGAACTAATGACCGAACAATGGGTCGGCGACCCACCCGTATCCGAAGCAAGCCAAATAGAACGGCATCTTCGGATTGTGCCTGAGCAATCTCTTATAATTCCCACCGTCGTAGTAAAAGACATGGCCTGGATTGATGGCATGAAGATACCGTTTACGGTAGAGATGCCGCTCGAAATAACTGATGAAGTGCCATTGGTGCTGATGAATGGCTACTTCGGTATCGAGGCAAGTTCAGCAGGATTGCGCAAAGCCATTGCCGAACAAGGAAAGCCAGCGGTGACGTATAAGATTCAGCGCGGCAGCATGCGGCATCTGCTGGACCTTGACCATCATCTTCACCCCGAAAAGCTACACGCTCAGGCCACTCATGCAGTGCTGCGAGCCGTTCGCAGCGACTACGACATTGAGCAGGTCGATGTCGCGCCGCACTCTATGGCAGGACTCACGCTCGCCAGCCTCAACCATAAAGCCCTGCAGCACATCCGACAGGCACATATGATGGCTCCGGTTGGAATTAACGAAATGAGCATGCTTGGTCTGGGCAAACGCGTACCTCACCTGATCATGGAAGATGTTATTCCGTTGCTGCGCAACTTGCCCTTTGCTGTCGATAGCGATGGCTTGCGTGACGTGGCTCGCTACCTGGCCAACCCAGTGCGGCTCCTCAGTGACGGCCTGGCAATCAGTTTTTGCGACACTCGCGAACGCTTGCAAGAGATTCGCGAAGTTTACGATATGCCGATCACCACAACATGGTTTGCGCAGGATGCCATCATTACTGCAGCAGAAGGCCACGAGCGCGCCCGCGGATATGTTGACGAATCAATGTATTTTGCCGACCGAACCGCTGGCCACAACGCACCGATCAATCGTTATGAAACAGTTGCGCGGCATCTTGTTGGCCTCACTCAGCGATATTCTTGACTTTTTATTACGCTTATGCTATAATGAGAAGATAGCTATAGTTTCTTCTTTAGGTCGTCGATAATATCACGCAGTTCGGCGGCTTTTTCGAACTCAAGGTTGGCGGCGGCCAGATCCATTTGGCCAGTTAGGTCGCGAATAATGCCCCCGTATTCGTCTTTTGGAATCTTTTTGAGGTCGAGTTTGACGCGCTTGGCCTCTTCGGGCAGGTCGGGGCGCATGCCTTTGTCGATGGCTTTGCTGATACCGGTGGCCGTAATGCCATGTTTAGCATTGTAAGCTTTTTGAATTTCGCGGCGACGATTAGTTTCGTCGATAGCGCGTTGCATACTGCCCGTTACTCGATCGGCATACATGATCACTCTACCCTCCACGTGGCGCGCGGCGCGGCCAATGGTTTGCACCAGCGCCTGTTCACTGCGCAAAAAGCCTTCTTTGTCGGCGTCTAAAATGGCTACTAAACTTACCTCTGGCAGGTCGAGCCCTTCGCGGAGCAGGTTAATGCCCACCAACACATCGTAGGTGCCCAGGCGTAGGTCACGCAGAATGTCGGTCCGATCAAGCGTGTCGACATCGCTGTGCAAGTAGGCTACCTTCATGTTGAGTTCTTTGAGATATTCAGTGAGATCTTCGGACATGCGCTTAGTGAGCGTGGTCACCAGCACGCGTTGCCGTTTGGCAACAGTTTCGCGAATTTCAGCAATCAGGTCGTCGACCTGGCCATCAACCGGGCGAACGGTAATGGGCGGATCCAGCAAGCCTGTTGGGCGAATCACCTGCTGGGCGGGTTCGGGGCTGCGACTGAGTTCATATTCAGCAGGTGTTGCGCTTACATATACTACTTGGTTGACATGCCCTTCGAATTCACTAAAAGTTAAGGGGCGGTTATCGAGCGCGCTCGGCAAACGGAAGCCGTGCTCTACCAACACCTCTTTACGAGCCCGGTCGCCGTTGTACATGCCACGCACCTGCGGCATAGTCATGTGTGATTCATCGGCCAAAAGCAAGAAATCATCGGGGAAATAATCGAGCAACGTGGCTGGTTGTTCGCCTGGCTCACGGTTGGTAAGGTAGCGGCTGTAGTTTTCGATTCCTTTTACGAAACCGGTCTCTTCGAGCATTTCCAGGTCGAACCGCGTACGCTGGTTGATGCGCTGCGCCTCAAGTAACTGACCATGCTTATTAAAAAACTTCAGACGCTCATCAAGCTCCTGCTCAATACTCCCCATTGCAACTTTAAGCTTGTCGAACGGTGTGACGTAGTGACTACCCGGGAAGATTTTATACTCGTCGAGATTAGCCAGAATTTCGCCAGTCAGCGGATCGATTTTGGTGATGCGGTCAACGTCGTCGCCAAAGAATTCAATGCGATAGGCTAGCTCTTCACCGGCTGGGAATACATCGACCACGTCGCCGCGCACACGAAAGGTGCTACGGTGAAAATCAATATCGTTACGTTGGTACTGAATATCGGTGAGTTGGCGCAAAAACTTGTCGCGCACCCGGCGTTCACCGCGCTTAACGTGAATCGAAAGCCCGTTATAGTCCTCAACCGAACCAATACCATAAATACAGCTCACGCTGGCCACAATAATCACATCTTTACGGCTCAATAATGCATCGGTTGCGGCATGACGCAATCGGTCAATCTCTTCATTAATTTGTGAATCTTTTTCGATGTAGGTGTCGCTCCGCGGAATATAAGCCTCTGGTTGGTAGTAATCGAAGTAGCTCACAAAATAGTGTACTGCGTTGTCGGGAAAGAAGTTCTTGAACTCACCGTACAGCTGGGCAGCCAGCGTTTTATTGTGGCTCAACACCAGCGTGGGCTTTTGGGTATTCTGAATGAGATTGGCCATTGTGTAGGTTTTTCCGCTACCCGTGACCCCAAGAAGCGTTTGCTCCTTCAGCCCCTGCTCTAATCCCGCCGTTAACTGAGCAATGGCCTTAGGCTGATCACCCGTGGGCTGATACTGAGAGCTGAGTTTGAACTTTGTCATCTCACCATTATATCAAGTTTTGCAATGTTATTGTTTGAGGGCTTGAATGGTAGTGTTGTTGAAGCCGTTTCGAACCTGCTTGATCATTGCGCTCGCAGCGTCTGGGTCTTTCTCGTACTGCTTGGGGGCACAGAAGTCCTGGGTATTATTAGCAATTGCGTAGTACGTGCCGTCGGCACTCTTGAATGCATCGGGGAACGCTCCGCTCATTGTGCCATCCCCGCTATAGGGGTCAGGAGCCTCTGGATCAACAAAGACAAAGATTCGAGCAACAGAACCACTCTGTGCATTACAACTTTCTCCAAATTCATCTACAAACGACTCGGTCGAGAGCCCGATGCTTGAACCGTCGGCCATGACTGCGTAAGTAGCATCCTTCACACCATCAGCAAGCTTGAGTTCAATCCCCAGTTCCGGAATTCCCAAATACCCGTTGAGTGCCGTACCAGAATTCGTTTCGGTATTTTCACTGACGATAGCCTCTTGCGTGGCAGCTTTTTTATCTTTTTGATTGCTGTACACCAACCAGCCCGCACCCCCAATGGCTGCGACCAAAATAATAATCAAGATAACACCCAGAAGCCCGAAACCCGTTTGATTCAATCGTTTCATATACATATCCTTTGCGCTTATGGTTCAAGCATAGCTCAGACCAAATAAATGCACAACTTGCCTTTAGCCATCTGCCTTTGGTGGTTCTTTGTCGTCGAGAAACCAGCGTGCCATTTCGTCTTGGGTATTGATGTCGCCAAATTCAGCATCGAGCATGCCCACAATAGTTTTTACGAGGCGTTCGGGATTATCGTCAAAGATTACCAGCTTACGGTTTGGTGGTTCGAGCTGCTCCATGAGGTTTGGGATCACATCGGCTGTGCCGCCGCTTTTCAGCAGCACACCGCAAGGCATGCCCGATTCTACGGCAGTGGTAAATTCGTGCAAACTGCCAAAGCGGCCGCCCACGGTGATGATGGCGTCGCTGGATTGCACCAGATGAATGTCGCGCCCCACGTAGTTCATCCCCGTAAAGTTTACAAAATCAAACA
The DNA here is from genome assembly GCA_964395925.1 of uncultured Candidatus Saccharibacteria bacterium. GTDB lineage: Bacteria > Patescibacteriota > Saccharimonadia > Saccharimonadales > JAUPVS01 > CAYNBU01. The sequence goes on along the minus strand of CAYNBU010000017.1, from coordinate 10,287 downwards.
CGCCAATGGGCAAACGATACTTAAATAAGTGCTCGCGCAAGCTGCTGGCTGGCGAAAAGCCAATGCTCATACCGCCCGCTCGTTTGGCGGCCCGGGCGGCATAAAATGGCAAGCCAACCGTAGCGCCGGTGGTTAAAATATGACCATGGCGAGCAATTGATTCGCCAACGCGTTCTGCAAGCGGGCGCGCCGTTATGGCAGTCTTACCGCCGGCCGCACCCGACAGGCAGATTGAGTAGTTCATACTTTTAGATCCTCGGGCTTGATCATGTCGTTGTCGAGCTGCTGTAACACTTGTTGTTCGAGGTTCTTCTGCCCCATATAGCGCACAAATACCTCATTCCATAAGCTTTCGCGGAAGTGGTAGAATACGCGCTCTTCGTACGGGAGCTGGTTGACGTAGTTGGCCGCAACATCTAATAGGTTGAGCGTTACCGGCCGTTTTCCGTGCACCGCACCAACATAGTCGAGGTCGCGCCAAAACTCGAGTTCGGGGTCTACTTTATAGAGCAAATCTTCGGCCCGGCGCCAATGCAGGTCTTCGGGCTGCACGTGCGGTTCAAACACCTCGGGGTGGTATTCGTTCTCGAACTTACCAAAGTAGCGCTGAATCACCCGCCAATGGATATGTTGACCGGCCATAATGGCTGCTTTGCCCGGGTCGGCAATGAGAGTTTCGACAATAATTTGGCCGAAGTTGGGCTGCACCTGCTTGAGCTTGAAGAATGCCGAGTACAAGCGAATCTCGTTGAGGTAATGGAAGAGTAACGGCAACGTAAAAATAGTAATACCCCTTAGGTGCGCATCGGGGCTCACAGGTAACATGAGAATCACGCCCAGTTCTTTAAGGTGTGTAATATTGTGCTTCTTTTTATGTACGAACTCTTTCGTGAGGTCACCCCATCGTTCGCTGGGCATCTGCACAATCTTAATTTGCCGCGTCTCGAAATCGCTCGGCTTGAGCTTTTTGTAGAGCTTATTAAAATTGTTGAGCCATTCGGGGCCTTCGGCAAAGCGAAGTGCACCGTAAATCTCGGCTAAATTTTCGCGCTTGAGCATCGAATCGACCGAACGGTAGCCCAGGTGTTTCATAATTGCCTTGGGTGGCATCTTCTTGAGCATCTGCTTGGCGACACTGTGTTTGATGACCCAGCAACTCTTTGGAGTGTCGATGTCTTCCCAGGCCTTTTTCATGAGCGGCATGAGCTTATCGGGGCTATCGCCGGGCTTGCCGCCAATCTGTTTGACGAGGTGTTTTTCTTGCTGTTCGACCTTATTGAGGAGCGCAAAATATAGCTCTTTGCCGGTGGTATCGTCGGGGTCGAGGCCCAGCTCTTTGGTTTTAATGCGGATTTTACCCACGATTTCGGCCGTCAAACGGATATCGGCACTAGCGTTACCGCTCTCTTTTTCGAGTTGCTGCAGCGCCAACGTAAACATTGGCTCCTTCGCCTCCAGTAAATCCGACAGCATCTTAGACATCTTGTCTACAGATTACCATGAGCGGTATGGTGGGTAAAGCTTATGCTCTAGGTATTTTGCCGCGGGACCGAGTTTCGCGTGCGAAGTTCACGCTGCACATGGCGATCCATAGCCCAAAGTGCAGCCCAACTTGGTGCATTACTCCCAAGAATAAGTCCGTGCCCTACGCGATTCAGCACCGAGCGGTCGGGGCTAGCAGCCACAAAGAATTGCCCGACGGCAAGAAGAGCAGTCTTGGCCTTGCCGATTGGCTGAGCTTTCACGTCAATACCGTGAGCGCGCCCCTGAGCTCGCACTGCCCGCATCCGCGCGTCGCGTTTGTCGGTAAGCGCTTTTGTAGCTGCTGTTGCTAGCATTCCAAAGCCGTCTTCACGCTGAACAGCTCGGCGAATAAGGCCAGCCGTAATGGTATTTGCAAGTTCTTTGTCGGTACTAGCATCACGCTCCGCACCGTCTGCCATTGTTTCTTCACTAATCAGGTGCTGGGCCTGAGGATGTTCGGCGACGATAGGATGTTTTTCTACTAATCCGCGAATACGCGCAACAGAACGACGGGCGGTGATGCCATCATCACGATCGGTCTTCCAAAGGAGAGCTAACGCAGTCGCTCCGGCAACACGCCACTCAGGGGTATGATGGATATCAGAAACAAGCACGCCAACGACTGGAGCAAGTTCGCCGCGCACGTCCGAAAGCCGGTTCGCATGTGTACGTTCTGCCTGAGCTTGAGCAATGGTACTCTCGATAGCCACAAGTACCTCTGGATCGGCAGCCACTGGGGGCATACCAAGCTCTGGGCCCTGTGGTATTTCGGGTAATATTGCGGTCATACTACTCTTAGTATACCACTTTTGCTTAAAAAGCACAAGGGTTTTTCTTACATTCGTTTACAGAGGAGTAATGGTCATCGGCATACGATGAAGTCGCACCGCACCCTTTAGAATGCCGGTTTTGGCGCCCACCTGGCTGACCACGCTGGTAGAGTTGGCACTGGCGAAGGTAATAGCTGTTTCTATATCGCGGCCGTTCATCAGTGCCGCGGCAAAGCCGCTGCTAAAGGCGTCCCCGGCTCCCAGCCGGTCAATAACTGGAACGTCTTCGTACATGCCGGCTTTATACAAGTGCTTGCCATCGGTGGCAACTGAGCCCTTTGGCCCATCAGTGATAATAATATACGGCACATGGCGCGAAGCGTGGCGGGCAAGATCTTCGATAGTATCACCGCGAAACAGCTTGGCGGCCTCTTCTTTATTGACGCTCAAGATTGCGACATCGTCGAGTAGTTCTTTAAAAGCCTTCGAATGCTTGAGTTCACCGCGACCCGGGTTGATCGCAACTTTGATCTTGTGCTTACGGGCATAGCGCATCACGGCTTCGAGGGATTCAAAATTGCCCGCCAGCGTAGTCACGTAAAACCAGTCGCACTGTGCCTTCTGGAAGGTGGCCGATGTAATTTTGTAATGCTCGGATGCGCCGCGGTACACCAAGACAGTGCGTTCGCCGTTGGGCGCCAGTAGAATGGTCGAATAGCCGGTGCCGTAGTCTTTAGAGTAGGAAACCAGCCCGGTGCCGACCTTTTCGCGGTGCAATTCTTCGATGACAGCTTTGCCAGCAATATCATGACCGAGATGACCCATGAATGCACTTCGCAGCCCTTGCCGGGCAAAAGTTACCGCGGCGTTGGTAGCGCCGCCGCCCGTGCTGTACACCACTGATTCAATATCATTCTTGCTACCAAGACTGAACTCTTGCATCATCTCGCCGTGGTCGCGGTGACCGCCAAAAATCTTGCCCTGCAGCAGTACATCCTGCACCCCGGCACCGATGGCGATGACACGCGGCTGGCTCATCGCTGTGGCTTTGCCTTTCCGGCAGAATTGAACATGTCGATCTTGCTTTCAACCACCTTTTGCACCGCATCAATAACTTCGTCCATGAGCTTCACAACCGCGTATTCGGTAGGGTTTTCGCGCAGCACGCGCTCAAGCGTCTCGCGGTATGCAATGCGTATGTCGGTGTTGATATTCACCTTGGTTACACCAGTTTTAACTGCATCCACAAAGTAGTGGCCCGGCGTACCGCTGCCGCCATGCAAACTAATATTGCACTTGATCGCTTCGCGGATTTCTTTGAGCAGTTTGATATCGAGCTTCTTCGGAACCGGATATTTACCGTGCAGATTGCCGACGGCTGCTGCAAAAGTATCGATACCCGTGGCGTCGACAAATGCTTTGGCCGTTTCTGGCGTACTGAAAGTCTTTTTGATCTCGTTGTAGTCGAAAGCCTCGGTAAAGACGTTCGAGCCGCCGCCAAAGTAATGCGGCTCGCTTTCTACCAAAGCACCGGTAAGACGTGCGCAGGCCACTACCCGCTTGGTGGCTTCGATAATCTGAGCTTCGGTTGCATCATGGTTCGCCTGACTAACATCGATATGGATGAATTCAAACCCGGCTTCGATACCGTCAATTGCATCTTTGACCGATGGAGAATGGTCGAGGTTAATGTACATTTCGACGTTGTATTGTTCTTTGTAGTTGTCGACCATGTCGCGGATGTTGTCGAGCCCCATGGCGTCAACCTCACCCTTGCTGACCTCGACGAGCACGGGAGATTTCTTTTTGGCGGCAGCGCGGGCCACCGCAATGAGTGTTTCTTGGTTGTCGAGGTTGAAGGCGCCCAGGGCGAAGTGCTCTTTGCGGGCGCGCTTCATGGCTGCACGGGCAGCCTCGCAGTTTTCACGGATTTGCTTGATAGTTAACGGCATTACTCGACTCCTTGGGTTAGTTCGTGGGCAGCTAGTGCGATATGTTTCGCGGTGAGGCCAAAGTGTTCGAGCAGTTCTTCGGGGTCGCCCGATTCGCCAAATTGGTCAAACATACCGATGCGGCGCAATGGTCGCGGGCAGTGTTCGCCCAAGAATTCGGCGATTGCTCCACCTAAGCCACCGGCAATCTGGGCTTCTTCTACCGTCACCACACCGCTGGTTTTTTGGACGCTCTTTAAAATAGTGGTGGCATCGAGCGGCTTAATGGTTGGGCAGTGAATAATTTCGGCGTCGATGCCGTCACCCTTCAGGATGGCCGCAGCCTGTAACGCCTTAAAGGTCATGGCGCCGGTTGAAATAATAGTGACGTCTTTACCTTCTTTGAGTACATAGGCTTTGCCGATCTGGAACGGTGTGTGTTCGGTAGTAAAAACAGGAGTTGGTTCGCGGGTTAAGCGCAGATATGCAGGCCGCTTGTCGGCAGCCAGGGCTATGGTGGCTTTTTCGGCCTCGACAGCATCGCCCGGCACCACAACCACCATGTTTGGCAGTACGCGCATGAGCGCAATATCTTCGAGCATCTGGTGGGTAGCGCCATCTTTACCGGTATACAGCCCGGCGTGCGAACCGACGATCTTCACCGGCCGGTCGTTCAAGCAAATCGTGGTGCGGATTTGCTCCCAGTTACGGCCCGGGCTAAACGCTGCGTATGAACTGACAAACGGGATTTTACCCATTGCCGCCATGCCAGAACCGACTGTTACCAAGTTCTGCTCGGCTACTCCAATTTCGATAAAACGATTGGGGAATTCGTCGCGAAACAGATTCATTTGGGTGGAGTCGGTGAGGTCGGCGCAAGCAGCAACCACGTTTTCGTCTTTTTTACCCGCTTCGACTAGCCCGCGACCAAACCCTTTGCGGGTTGGCTCTTGCTTGAACTCATCCATGAGATAGCGCTTATGTACCAGATGTAGATCCTTACTCATGTTCGCTCCTGATCTTGCCAGCCAAGGTACGTAGTTCGTGCAAAGCTTTTTTGGCTTCTTCACGATTTGGCGGAGCACCGTGCCAGTGGAAGTCATATTCCATAAAGTCGACGCCCTTGCCCGGCACAGTGTGAGCAATAATTAGCACCGGTTTTTCGACAATTGCCCGCGCCATTGCAGCAGCATCGATGATGGCTTCGATGTTGTTGCCGTCAATGTCGATGACGTGCCAGCCAAAGGCCTCCCACTTGTGCTTGAGATCTTCGAGCGGCATAACGCTTTCGGTGGGGCCATCAATTTGGATGTTGTTACGGTCGACAATGCCAATGACATTATTAAGCTTGTACTTGCCAGCCAGCATGGCTGCTTCCCAGATGTTGCCTTCGTCGAGTTCGCCGTCGCCCATGACCACGTACACCCAGCGGTGTAGGTCTTTATTCATACGCATCGCCAGCGCCATGCCGGCTGCCTGGCTGAGGCCACACCCCAGTGGGCCGCTGGTGTTTTCGAGGCCGGGTAGTTTAGTGCGTTCGGGGTGACCTTGCAAACGCGAGCCAAATTTACGCAGGGTCATCAGCTCTTTTTTGTCGAAGTAGCCGGCCTCGGCCATGGTGGCATATTGCACCGGTACACAGTGACCATTGCTGAGCAGCAAGATGTCGCGTTGGCTCCAGTTGGGCTTCTTGGGGTCGTGCTTGAGAATGTCAAAATATAAGGCAGTAAAGATGTCGGCCAAACCAAGCGGGCCGGCACTGTGGCCAGACCCCGCATGTTCGAGCATCTTAATGATATCTTCACGGATATCGTTCGCCTTCAATTCAAGTTCGGGAATAGATAATTTTTGCATATATTTATTTCGCTCGTACGCTTACCTTTAGTTTAGCATAAGCGGCGAGTGGATTCGAGGCTTTTTGTATAAATCCACCGACGTTGAGTACGTCAACGCCGCCAGCCGCCAGCAAATGCGCATTTTTATCGTTTACCCCACCGTCCCAACCGATCTCGATTGTTGGTTTGAGTTCTTTGGCTTCTTGAGCTTTTACCAGTAACCCCAGATCGGCTGTTCCACCAAATTTTCCGAGGTCACCGCTAAAAATTAAGAGGTGATCAATGTGCTTCAGCGCTGGCTTGATGGCTGCAATCGGCGTTTCGGGCAATACTGCCACACCTACCTTAATGCCGAATTTGTGCAGCACTTTGGCGAAATTAACGAAGTTACCCTGAGCTTCGGCGTGTACAATGGCCAGATGCGGCTTGAGTTCGACAATCTCTTTGAGGCACTTCACCGGATTCTTGTACATCAGATGCAGGTCGGCATGCATAGTTTTGGGCCAGCGAGCCTGAGCGATAGGCACGGTTTTCACAGGAGCAAAGATGCCGTCGGCCAAGTCGAGCTGCACCCGGCGAGTGAATGGCTGAATACGAGCGAGCTGGGCACGATAGTCCTCAGGTGTCTGAGCTAAAACGGTTGGGCAGATGATGGCCATGGCTTATGACTCATCGTCTATCTTAGTTATGCGGCGTGTATGACGCTCGGCTCCAGAGAACGGTGTTTCGAGCCAGATAGTCACCGCCTTTTGTACTTCGGGCCACTCCAAGAACCTGGCTCCGAGGCTCAGGATATTGGCGTTGTTATGTTCGCGGCTTAATCGCAGAATATCGTAGTCATCGGTGGCGGCTGCACCGCTGGCATCGATGGCGCCGACGGCTTTCGCCGGGCCGTAGTACACTGCGGCTCGCACGCCAGGTACGCGGTTGGCAACAATTGCTTCGCCCTGGCCGCTGCCTCCGTAGATAATGCCTACTTGGCAGGTGCCGTCAGCGACGGCTTTCGCTGCTGGAAATATAAAATCGGGGTAATCATCGTCGGCGTCCAGGGTTTGCGGGCCAAAATTTACGCACTCATGCCCAGCTTCAGTTAAGAAGTTATTGAGCTTCTGGAGGTAGTCAAATCCAGCGTGGTCAGTACTGAGTGCAATTTTCATGTGCGGTATTCCTATTTAGATTGATGCAGCAAGCGGCCAACATCGGCCACCACTTCAACCAAACGGTTGCTGTATCCCCATTCATTATCATACCAAACGACAACTTTTGCCAGATCTCCGTCGACCACATTAGTGAGCAACAGATCAACGATACCGGAGTGGCTGTTGCCAATATAGTCACTGCTCACCAGCGGCTGGTCGCTGACGTCGAGCACTCCTTGGTAATATGGTTCTTTGACAGCGGCTTTGAGTACCTTGTTGATAGCTTCAACAGTGGTGTTCTTCTTGAGCACGAAGGTAACATCGCTCAGCGAAACCACCGGGGTTGGGACGCGCACACTCATGCCGTCGAACTTGCCTTTGAGCTGCGGAACGGTAAGGGTTACAGCGATGGCTGCACCGGTAGTGGTGGGCACAATATTCTGGGCAGCGGCACGCGCTTCGCGCTTGTCTTTGGCGGGGCCGTCTTGCAATACCTGGCTGGCAGTATAGCTATGCACGGTGGTGAGCATGGCTTTCTTCACGCCAAAAGCTTGATCCATAATGGCCATAATGGCTGCCACCGAGTTAGTGGTACAGCTGGCGTTACTAATAATGTCATTGTCGGCTTCGAGCTTTTCTTCGTTGGCGCCCAACACCAAAGTGTGAATACCCTCGCCCTTAGCAGGAGCCGAAAGCACCACTTTTTTAGCACCAGCCTTGAGGTGCAGAGCGGCGTCTTCTTCTTTGGTGAAGCGTCCGGTGGATTCTATCACCACATCGACTTTGAGCTTGCCCCACGGCAGTTGCAATGGGTCTTTTTCGGCGCTGACCGGGATTTTGTGGCCGTCTACTACCAGATGTGATTCATCAAAAGTAACTTTTTTGCCGTAGTTACCGTAGTTACTGTCGTGCTGCAGCAAGTACGCCAGAACTTCGGTACTGGTGAGGTCGTTAATCGCTACAATTTCGAGATCAGATCGATCAAACGCAATCTTGAAAGCATTGCGGCCAATCCGGCCAAATCCATTTATCGCCACCCGTGTCTTCATATCGCTATCACCCTCGCTTAAGCCTTAGTATTAGTCTACTGGCTATTGTATCTGTTTGGGCTTGCGGTTGCAATGGTTATGCTTGAGGAGGCTGTGGAGTACCTGCAATAGGAGATATGGTATCGAGGACAGCACGCGTAAGATCGTCGGCGCGAGCTTTAAAGGCTTCGCGGAGGTCACGATCACATTCAAAATCAACGGAATCGAGCATACGAATAGTCGCAGCACCCACTCGATAGTCGTCGGCTTCGGAACGGACATCGTTTACATATTCAGCAAAAGCTGTTTCGGGCATGGCTAAGATGCCCGCTGCGTATGCCGTTGCGGCTTCGGGGGAATAATGGGCTTCGGCTTCCGGCAAGGCTGGAAGTATGCCAATCATTTCTATAGATTCAGATATAATCATATTTTTACCGATATACATTATACCATACTTGTCAATATGATGTTGTAGCGGTTGTGGTTATTGTTACTTTTGAGCAGCTGCGATCGATTGCTCGATAACTTTTTGAGCTTCTTCGGGGCCACCCCAGCCGTGGAGCTTGCCATCGACGCCTTTCCAGTCTTTTTTCCAATCTTTGTAGTGCGTATAGAAGTGTTCGAGGTTCTTTTTGAAGGCCGGGCCAAGGTCTTCGAGAGTCTTGATGTGGTCTTTGCTGATGTCGTCGGCTGGTACACAGATGAGTTTTTCGTCCATTTCGCCGTCGTCTTCGAAGTTGAGCACGCCAATGGTGCGACACGGTACGACAACGCCATGCGGCAAGGATTCGTCGATAACGACCAAAGCGTCAAGCGGGTCGCCGTCTTCACAAAGCGTATCAGGGACGTAGCCGTAGTCGGTAGGATAACCCAAAAGCGTGCCATTTACGCGATCCAAAAACAGACGGCCAGTCGCTTTGTCCACTTCGAACTTGTTGCGGCTTCCTTTTTGGATCTCAATAATCACGTTTATAACTTTGGGGGCATCTTTGCCGTAACTCACGTCAGCCATCTAAAGACTCCTTTATTCAACCTACCTATTGTACACTAGAGGTGAAGAGTTATGAAGCATCATATTATTGCCCACCGCGGAGCCTCCGGGCTCGAACTCGAAAACAGTTTGCCTTCTTTCAAGGAGGCGATCCGCCTGGGTGCGCCGATGATCGAACTCGATGCCCGGCTTACTTCGGACAAGCAGCTGATTATTTCGCACGACCCCGACCTAGGGCGTGTTGCTGGTGATAATCGCAAAATTCGTACACATACGTATAAAGAGCTGCAAGATGTTCGGCTCAAGAATAAGAGCCGCGTGCTTTCGCTGGCTGATGCTTTGGCGATTATTGGCTCGACTTCTGTAATGATTGAACTGAAAGATCCGGGCAGCGAGGCTCCGCTTTTGGCGGTGCTGAATCATTTCCCAAACGCTCGCGTTTCGGTCGCTTCGTTTAAGCACCCGCAGCTCGGGAACTTACGAAAGTTACGACCCGACATGCCGCTGTACGCCCTGGCGCGAGCACGAGCGGCGCATACTATTAAGCAGGCTCGTAAACTTGGTTTGAGCGGCGTGGCACTGCACTTTTGGATTATCAACCCGCTTACCTATTGGCTGGCACGACGCAATGAGCTTGATGTTTATATTTACACCGTGAATAACAAGGCGCATGCGCGATTGTTGCAGTTTTTATACCCGCACGTGTCGCTCTGCACTAACTTCCCGAACAAGTTTATTGAGCATTAACAACTTGCTGCTCGGCGCCTTGCAGTGCTTGCAGCACCGCGTTCTTCCAGCGGGCGTCAGCTGTTTTTTGGCTTATACGCTCGATTTCTTCTTGCAGTAAGCGGGTTGCTGGCTCTGAATTACCGTTGTCGAGCTGGATAAGTTCATGGTCGTATTCCTGCCAACCTATTTCTGCAGGAGGTATAACAGGGAGCACCATGGCTGCTGCATATTGCAGGACGTGCTGCCGGCGTGCTGCAACCTTTTCGCGAGAAGAAATAAACGCGCTAGGGATCCAGAGCTCGTCGATAGTATTTGAGGTATTGATACGAGTGTTCATTTT
>CAYNBU010000016.1:2660-18726 GCA_964395925.1 uncultured Candidatus Saccharibacteria bacterium | reverse complement strand
ATCCTTACCTGGGATTTGCCGCCTAACGCCACCAAACTACGAAAACTTCGGAGGAGAAAAACATGAAACGAATCGTCATAGACGCCCGTGAATCGGGCACCACAACCGGGCGCTACGTCGACAAAACCCTGGAGTACATGCATCAGCTACCAGGTGTCAAGAAGTACGAAATCATTGTGCTGAGCAAACAAAAACGCCTCGACTTCTTTCGCAAAACCATGCCGAACTTCCAGGTCGTTGCGACACCGTACAAAGAATTTACTTTTGGCGAGCAGATTGGCTTCTGCAAACAAATTTCAAAACTGAAGGCCGACCTGGTGTTCTTCCCCTTGGTTCAACAGCCCGTTTTGTATCGCGGACGTGTGGTTACCGAAATGCTTGACCTCACCACTATTCGCTTTCGGAATCCGGCCAAGCATTGGTTTGTGTTCGTTACAAAGCAGCAGGTGTACAAGCTAGTTAATAAGTATGTCGCCAAAAAGTCGGTGCTGCTTATGGCACTTACTGAGTTTGTAAAACAGGACGTTGCCGATTATTGCCATGTTGACCCGGCAAAAATTACTGTGGTTTACAATGCAGCCGACAAGATCACCGACGCGCCAAAACCAGTAGCCGCACTCAAGGGCAAGCGGTTTATTCTGTCTGTTGGCCGACCTGCCGCCAATAAAAACCTGTATCGACTGGTAGATAGCTTTAATACACTCGCCGCGAATAACCCCGACCTCCATCTAGTATTGGCGGGTCGCTTTGATAGCGAGTTTGAACGCTTGCAAAGCTATGCCCAAAAACAACCCCATAGTGATCGGATTATCTTCACAGACTTCGTGACCGATGCCCAGCTCCGCTGGCTCTACGAGCGAGCCCAGGTGTATGTCTTCCCTTCGCTCAGCGAAGGCTTTGGCCTGCCGGGGCTCGAAGCCATGCAGTACGACCTCCCCGTAGCCTCCAGCAACGCAACCTGCCTGCCCGAGGTCTACAAAGATGCCGCACTCTACTTTGACCCACGCAACACACACGACATGGCCGCGAAAGTGCAGCAAATACTCGATGACCCGAAGGTGGCCAAACAATTGACAAAGAACGGCCAAAAAGTTGTGAAACTCTACAGTTGGAAACGCTCCGCCGAGAAAACCCTGGCCGTCTTCGAAAAAGCTATTGGCTAAACATAGCCACCAAAATGCGCGACACCGCTTGCCGTTCCTGGCGTGTAAGGCTCCCCGCCTTTGTAACGAGGCGTTCTTTGGTGATGGTACGTATTTGATCACAGGCTGCCGAAGATATTTTTGCAGTAGACAAAATAGTAGTCCGAAATGGCCAGTCGATAAGTGTGCTCGTGATTGGTACAACGGTGATTGTTTTGAGCACTTCGTTCATTTCATCTGGCGAGACGATAATACAAGGGCGTGTTTTTTGGATCTCACTACCTTGCGTTGGATCTAGGTTAACCCAAAATACATCAAACTGTTTAATCTGCCGCTTCGAGCCCGTCACTGGTGGTGACCTCCCATACATCAAGATCGTGGTCAGAACCAAGGCTCTGCTGATTTTTTGTTGTCGTCTGCGTAATGTGTTCCCGCCAACCCTCGCGAACATGTTGTGATTTGCGAAGAATGATTTGACCTTTTTTTACTTCCATCTGAATTGTTCCTTCGAGACCGCTCAGCGCTAACACTGCTTTGGGGATGCGCACGGCAGTGCTGTTTCCATCTTTGACTAACCGAGTATGTATTGTCTTCATCGTGGTTACATTGTACCCACATAATAGTTACGCGTCAACATATATTGATCTAGTTCCTGGAGGCCATAGAGCCAAGAGAAATATGAGTTACTGTCGAGGGCACCAAGAGCACTAATCTCATAGTACGACCTCCAGGATCGCCCCTGTACCGCGGGGGCAAGGACTATTCTATACAACAAATATTAAATAGTTCTGAAATTTAAGAATGATTTAAGAACTTTGTTCGTCTTCTTCGGTAGCAGCATCAGCATGAGCACCGGGCTTGAGCACAATGTGGCGATCCCGCCCTTCGCCAACCGATTCAGTTTCGAGGCCTTCGTCACCAGCAAGCTTGTGTACGGTGCGGCGGTCGGCAGCATTCATAGGGCGTAAATCCATCGGCTTGCCAGATTTCTTCACTTGGTCGACCCAGGCTTGTGCCTGCTGCAGAACCTGTTCGGCGTGATTCTTCTTATAGTCGGCAATATCTACGTTGACTCGAGTAACTTCGTAACCGTTATTTCGCAAAGCGCTCATCACCATAAACTGCAGCGCGCGCATGGTGTCGCCCCGCTGGCCAATCAAGAAGCCGTTAAGATGCGTTGAAGGCACGTGCAGCTCAATAACCTCATCGTCGCTACTTGTTGCGTATACATCAATATTAAGCCCAAAAAATGAGAGCAGGTTCTCGAGATATTTCTTGGCGTACAGTATTGATTCTTCCACTAGCGTTTCCTCCGTTTATTTTTACGGTTAGCCGCTGTTTTTTTGGTTTTTGGTTTTGGTTTTTTGTCGACGACTTCGCCTTCAATAACTTTTTTCTTGGTTGGGGCGTTTCCGACTGCTTCGAGTTCAACTTCGTCTTCTTTGAGCACACGCGACTGCTGGAAGTAGGCGATCAAACCGCTCACAAACCAGTACAGTGACAACCCCGAAGGAATACCCAGGGTGATAAAGAAGATCAGGCCCGGGATCATAATGGTCGTGAACTTGCTGGTTGCCGCCTGCATCTCAGATTGATCAGCCTTTTTACCGGTTGAGGCGTCCTTCAGAATTTGCCTGAGTGAACGGGCATCTTTGTCGCTTGGCATCAGTTGCTTGCTCTGTAAGTATTGGGTAACGGCACTACCTATTACCAGCAGCAAAGCTGGGAAGTACCACACACCGCCCCTAAAGGCCGCCTGATCGAGATTAATCAGGCCGAACAGCGTTGGGTCGAACAGGCTAATATCGGCCGCCAGTTGCTTCATCCACGACAAGTCGCGAATAAACGGATACGAGAAGTCGATGAGCTGCTGCGGATCGTTGATAACTTTTTGCAGACCGATGTACAAACCAATCAGAATCGGGAACTGCAACAGCGTAAATCCGATGGTGGCGAACGGGCTTACTTTGCGCTCTTTGTAAAGCTCCATGGTGAGCTGAGATTCTTTTTGGCGATCGCCTTTTGCGGCAGCTTTGATCTTCTTAATTTCTGGCTGCAGCTCGCGGAGCTTTTTGGTATGGTGCAGTTGCTTTTTCACCAGCGGCCAAATAAGCAGACGAATCACGACGGTAAAGAGGATGATAGACATCCCAAAGTCGTGGCCGGGAAGAATGGCGTAAATAAACACCAACAGGTTAAAAATCGGTTGTACGATCAGGGTTGTAAACATCTAGAGTACTCCTTTGGTTCTATAATATCACGCCTGCGCTTTCGGGCGCTTTGTGGTTTTTACAAGTTCGGCGCGTTCGAGCAAACTATCGAATTGTTGCTCGAGTTCGGCTATCGGCATATTCGCTACCGTATCACTATATATGGTGATGACGATATCGTGCCCGCCAAGCAACCGGTCCGATCGCAAGCGGCACAGTTCAAACGCTCTACGGCGAATCCGGTTTCGCACTACCGCAGACTTATGCACCTTCTTGCTCACCACCACCGCTATGCGGTAGTTTTTGCGGCGCGGGTTGGCACACGAACGAATGCCCATCAACTGGCCGCTCACATTCCGTCCGTTCTTGTAGACGTAACGGAGGCTGCCGTAGCCATGGAATCGATGAGTTCGCAGTAGCATTGCTACTCCTTATCTTTAGTGTGTAAGACGAGCGCGGCCCTTGAGACGACGACGCTTAATTACCGCACGGCCGGCTTTGCTCGACATACGGCTAAAGAAGCCGTGCACTCGTGCACGGTGGCGTTTCTTTGGTTGATAGGTTCGTTTCGGCATAATTAACTTCCTTATATATTAGCATGTTCTTTGGGTTTTTATCTTGAGATATTGCACCCCAAACAAGCAGGCACCCCGCTTGTTCGTAAAATTCACAATATTTACCCCACTAATTCTAGCAAGTTTTCCACTGTTGGCCAAGTGTTTTCCACAATTTACCAGATAGGGCAAAGGGCTGTGTACAAGTTTTTCTCTGTTCGCGCAGTTTTGTGAGTGAACCTCAATCAAATGTTTGCGACTTGTGGAAAACTTTGTATAGTGTAGGGAGAACTTTGGTGGGGGTAATAACAAAAGAGGAGTACGGGTGTTGGTACAAGAAGCAGATGTGTGGCAAGCGGTGTTGGGTGAGCTCGAAGTGAGCCTTTCTCGCGGCAGCTATGTTACATGGTTTAAGAACACCCGCCTGCTCAAACTCAAAGACGGCGTGGCCGTGATAGGCGTACCGAATGTCTTTATTAAGCAGCAGCTCGAAAAGAAATACACCCAAACTGTTGCTGATATCCTTGTCAAAAACGGCGTCACCCCCGACAAAGTTGAGTTTAAGATTCACAGCAGCATAACTATTCCAAAAGAAACTGAAGAAGAACTCATCACCCTTCCCCAGGCAGCGGCAAAAAACACCACAAATACTGCGGCTCCGGCGGCAAAACGCAGCAGCAGCCTGAGCCACTCTTACCGCAAAGGCATTAACGAACGCTACACCTTCGAAAACTTTGTGGTAGGTTCGGGTAACGAGCTGGCTTATGCAGCCTGCCAGGCAATCGCCGAAAAACCGGGAACCAAATATAACCCGCTCTTTTTGTACGGCGGCGTGGGTATTGGCAAAACGCACCTCATGCAGGCGACGGGCAATGCTATTTTGGCGCGCGATCCGCGAGCTCGTATTGTATACGCCTCGAGCGAGCAATTCGTACAGGAGTTCGTCGATGCGCTGCGCTACAAAAAGAATACTGACTTCGCCAACCACTACCGCAACGTCGATGTTTTTATTATGGACGATGTGCAGTTCCTAGCTGGCAAAGAGCGTGTACAAGAAGAGTTTTTCCATACCTTTAACGCGCTGCATCAGGCGAATAAACAAATCATTATGAGTAGCGATCGGCCGCCCAAAGAAATCCCTACGCTCGAAGATCGGCTCCGTTCACGCTTCACCTGGGGCATGTCGATTGACATGCAAAACCCTGACTTCGAAACACGCTGTGCCATCGTACAAATTAAGGCATCGGCTCACGGACTGAACTTGCCGCCCGACCTTGTCGAATACTTAGCGACCTATGCACAAACTAACATCCGTGAACTCGAAGGGGCACTCAATCAACTTCTAGCGTTTTGTGAGATGCGCGGCCTCGACCCTGACATTACCGTAGCAACCGGGCTTTTAGGCTCCAGTAAGGCTCGACCAAAACATGTGTCGGCAAAGCAGATCGTCGAAAAGACCGCCAAGCACTACCACGTGTCGCTCGATGACATTCTTGGCCCCAAGCGCGACAAAGACATTGTCGTGCCAAGGCAAGTTGCTATGTACATGCTGCGCAGCGAGTTGAAGTTGAGCTTTCCGAAGATTGCCCGCGAACTTGGGCGGAAAGACCACACCACTGCAATCCATTCAGTCGAAAAAATTAGTAAAGAGCTGGCCTTTGATGTTGATATCCGTGATGCAGTGGCCGAAATCAAGGAGCGTTTATATGCCTAAAGTATGTGGACAAGCCGTGTATAGCTTGTGGGTGCAGCTTGTACAACTACGGCACTTTTCCGCAGCTTTTGTTTCCGCCCTTTTTTGCTGTGCAGAAAGCCCCGTTCTTACCCACCAGTTGTCCAACTTTTGTACTCACCTTACCCCCACCCCATTGTGGTTTTCTACCTCTGTTATTCATAAGTTCTACCCACTTTCCACACCCCCTATAACAACTATAACTATTAAATAAAGGAGTATTATAGTGAAGCTACAAGTCACCCAGGAAAATCTTAATAAAGCACTTGGTAATGTTGCGCGGGTTGCTAATAGTCGTAGTACCTTGCCCATCCTATCTAACCTGCTTTTAAAAACCGTTAATAATAGGCTCAGTATTTCTGCAACCAACCTCGACATTGCAATTACCCAGTATATTGGCGCAAAAGTTACCGAAGAAGGAACCACTACCGTCCCTGCCCGCTTGACTCAAGAATTTGTCAGTAGCCTGCCTTCGGGAACAATTGATTTAGTACTGGATGACAATAAACTTAATGTTTCAACCGACCAATACCAATCTGTCATTAACGGAACGCCTGCCGATGACTTCCCTGTTATGTCGACGATCGAAAAAGGTACAAAGTGGAAACTACCGGCCAACCAACTCAAAAAGGCCCTGCAACAAGTTGTTTTAGCTGCCTCCAGTGATGAGTCGCGCCCACTGCTTACCGGTGTATACTTTCATACCGATGGCGGTAAACTTTTTGTGGCTGCAACCGATAGTTATCGCCTGGCAGAAAAGGAGCTGGGGGCGAATGACCAAAGCATTTCCCTGCTTGTGCCCGCCAATGCTATGCAAGACCTGCTCAGAATTATCGGCGATAACACCGAAGACATAGAAGTAACTCACGACGATCAACAGGTACTTTTTAAAATTGGCGATGTAGAGCTGGTTACGCGCTTAATCGAAGGCAACTACCCTGATTATCAGAAACTTATTCCTGAGAGTTTTACTACAACTGCTGAGCTCAAACGAAGCGAAATGGCAAACATCACCAAGGTATCGAGCCTATTTGCTCGCGAAAGTGCCGGCAGTATTACGGTAAAAGTAGAAGAAGCAGCGAGTACGGTAAGTATTCACTCCATCGCCTCGCAACTTGGTGAAAACACCGCCAGTGCAACCGCAGCGGTGACTGGGGGCGGCGAAATAACACTCAACTCACGCTATCTACTCGAGGCGCTCGGAGCACTTTCTGGTGACACTATCGAGTTCTGTTTTAACGGCAAACTCGAAGCGGTAGTGATCCGCGACAAAGAAGCCAACGACTACACCCACATCATCATGCCGCTAAAGAGCTAAGGTTAGTTACAATATAGGTGATGATTACCACCATCCATTTGCAGCACTTTCGCTCATATACCAATACGCCGTTTGAATTCGAGCCGGGCGTTAATGTGGTTATGGGCCCTAACGCCAGCGGTAAAACGAATTTACTCGAAGCAATACATGTGGTGGCTCGCGGTGCTTCATACAAGCCGGTGAAAATTGAAGAACTGGTGCAACATAACAAGCAGTGGGCGCGCATCGACGCTCGGTTGGCAGGCGATCACGAACGCATTTTCAAGATAAAAGTTCAGAACCCCACAACCAAAGAGCTGATCATCGACGAAAAAGTGGTGAAGCGCGTGCAGCCCAGCACTATTCTGCCAGTTGTACTATTTGAGCCCTCTCAGCTGTTTTTGTTAACCAGTTCGCCGGATATGCGCCGCGCCTTTCTCGACGACATTCTGGCGCAAACCAACAGCGACTTTCTGAAAGTCCAGCGAGATTACGTGCGCACTCTTCGCCAAAGAAACGCCTTACTAAAGAGCCCGAACCCGCAAACCGCCAAGCAACAGGTGTTTGCCTGGAACGTACGGCTCAGCGAGCTGGCCGGGCAGTACGTTGAGCAACGCCAGCAGCTCATCCAGTACATTAATACCTCCTTTGCCGAGCTCTACAACCATATCGCGCACGGGAGCGTTTCTGTGAGCTTAGAATACGCCAGCAAACTGCCCGTCGACCAGTACGCCAGCCGTATGCTCACTCGCCTAGAAACCGGATTCGACGAAGACTACGCCCGCGGTTTTACGACCGTTGGTCCGCAGCGCGACGACCTGCGCATTATTATCGATGGCAAAGAGCTGCGCGAAACCGCATCGCGCGGCGAAGTACGCACCACCCTGCTCGCCCTCAAGGTGCAAGAAGCAAAGTTACTCGAAGAAAAAACCGGCACCAAACCCCTCTTCTTATTAGACGATGTATTCAGTGAGCTCGACGGGGCGCGCCGCCATGCGCTCACCGACTTTCTGCAATCGCACCAAACATTTATTACCACCACTGACGCTGATCTTATCACCCAGCACTTTGCTCAAAAAAGTAACGTTATCGCCCTGTAGTTTACGGTGCAGGAGCCGAAATGCTCGAGTTAACCGTGTATTCAATAGTGTAGTTGTCGGGGTTAATGTTTTTGGAACGCAGGTAATCGAGCGCCTCTTTTTTATGTATTTCAAGTGCCGCAGCCTCGTTACCGCGATCGGCGTTCGTGAGCCGCAGCGCAATTTTTACCACTAAATAAGCACTGCCGTTATCTCTAGTGTTATATGCGGGGGTTATCTGGTAGTTAAGCGTGCTGTACGGTATAACCGACAAGACTGGATCGTCAATATTCCCTTTGTCGACACCTTCCATAGACTTTTCTTGCTGAGCAGTGCTGAGCTCGTTGTATGGCACATATTTTGTCTTAATAGCGTAGGTAAAGTTCTTAATAACTTTGCCGTTCGTCGCCCGAATTTCTTTAAAAGTTATGGAGTAATCGGTATCAATATTGAGCGCATTGAAGGTGATAATCAGCTTGTTTTTATCAATCGCAATAGTGCTATAAATGCGGGTTTGAGGCTCAATGGTAATATCTTTGTAGATATCCTGGTTTGGGTCAAGATCCTTATTGAAGGTAATAACAGCTTGCGGGGTTGAACTTGCAACCGCCGTATGGTTGCGCGGGCTGGCCGACTTTGCGTAGAAAAAGAAGTAATTGTATGCAACAGAACCAGCAATGTAGAGGAGTACAGCAACAGCGATAACGGCGGTTGCCCGGATGATGTTGCGTCGATTCAGTATAGTTTCCATAATAATCCCCTATTTGGTCTTGGTCCCAAAGCCCGTTATATAGTTTGCGTCAAACGGTTGTTCGCTTTTGCGGATACCATCTCTTTCATTGCCGCCAATCGTTGTGAATGTCTTAGCGTCGGTATTAACAGCGACCACAATATTAACGTGCTGAGGATACGGGTTCTGGCTTTCGTTATAGATGACAACGTCGCCAACACGAGGAGTGTAGTCAGAACGGGCTGCATGATATTCGGCGTTTGCCTGGAACCACCCCATCATGCTCGTAACACCTGGAATTTGCCATCCTCCTTCACCAACGCCCCCGGTGAACGGGCTGCCTGCTTCTTTAAATACCCAGCTCACAAAGTCGGCGCACCATGGCTCGCTCTTGTCGCCTACAATATACTTATCGTCTTCGCCACTGGCCTGCAAGTTTCTGTCGCCACCGGCGATATACTCGCGTTCGGCGATCTGTACGACTTTTGTCGCCACCGGGCCACCGATTTGTGAGCTCCCGCAAGCTCCGCCCCCACCACTGGCAATGCCGGCGATAGCCGAGAACTGCGGCCAGGCGCCAAAATCTTCGTTGGCCGGGTATTCAATCGGCCCATTATCCCGCTTGTACTGGCCCCAGGTACCCGGTGCGGCAGTGTTGGGGTCGCGGGCGGCATCTACTTTGTTCATGACGTACGGCGAGCCTTCGTAACCTTCGGTATCGGGGTTGTAACCCAAAGCTGCGGCTTGTTGACGGTAGCCGCCTGCTCGGCCGTTATAACCAAAGAAGGTGTCTTTTACAGCATTCGGCGCCGGATTATTGGCCTCCAGCGGTTTGTTGGCAGCGTTGTTTCCTTCGGATATGGCTTTGAATATCCCCGCAGCTAGTGTCGTTTGGCGCTGAAACTCTTCGTCACTAATAGGCCCTGCCGGCAGAAAAGCGTTACTATTTTTGCCGCCGTTAGTATACGAAAAGAGCTGATACACTCCCTGGCCATTCGCCGGATTTTCGCGTTTTAGCCCATACTCGCGGTTATGCAGTACGGCGATCAGTTGCCATGGCACGCCAGTTTCTTGAGCGGCTTTTTCGTAAAATGGCTGGTTGGCGCGAATGGCTTCCATTTGGGCTTCGTTAAAGATGATCTCGCCGTTGTAGCCGCGGTTTGCCTCTTCAGAAAGCGGCGCAGTCGAAATACTACCACCGGTCGGCAGCACAAGTTGGTTGGCGAGCAAGTCGGCCATGCTCGGGTATCCGCCAGCCAGCGCCGGGTGTACCTCGTTATCGGGCAGATACTGGGCTCCTATGCTCGCCCAGTCGACAATCGTGAAGTTTTTGGCAGTCGCCTGCTCGGCCAGGATGGTGCTAAATTCAGCAGTTTTGAAGTTGCTCATTTTACCTGCCAGGTTGACCCAGTAAATCTGAGCGTTGGGATTTATAGCCCGAATATCATCAATAGCCTGGCCAACGTTAGTGCGGAAGGCGTCCGCCGAACCGGCGGCGTCGTTGGTGCCCAGTGCCATAACTACCGTTCCAGCACTGGCAATAGCGTCTTTGTCGGCCTGAATCTGCGCGAGCCCCTCACCCGCTAGCGGGCGGCTCGTACGAGCGTCGATGAGCGACACCGTAAAGCCTTTATCGGTTAGTTTCTTTTGGAGTTCACCAGCGTCGCGCATTCCCACGGTGAGCGAGTCGCCAATAACCACCACATTACCATTCGAAACGTTTGTGCCACTTATGTTGCATTCACTGGCATTGTAGTCAAAGTACAGAACCCCACTTTGGAAGAGCTTTTTTTGTTCGGGGCTGAGCGCCGAAACTGACCCGACGAGCAGCAGCGCAAAGACCAGCGCCAAACACACCATACTGCGAATCGATACTAGTTTCCTGATGTTGACCAATGCCATGGTTCCCCCGGTACGTTTCCTGCAAATCCGTATTCAGCTGCGTGCGTTTGGAGCCACTGGTAACATGCGTTGCCATAAGCCACCTGAGCACCATTACAGCGGAAATCGATCGCCAAGCCCATCTGGTGGTTTGATGTCCCAGGTTCTGCTGCTTCATTCCCATTATTGCAGCTCTGTGTTTGGTAACAATTCCAGAAATATTCTTGCTGCGCCATGGTGCGGAACGACTCGCTCGCGGTTAGCGTAAATCCGGCTGCTTGAGCGGCGGCAATCATGTCGAACGTTCGCCCAGACACCTGTGAATTTACCGTGCCTCCGGGCAGATTGTTGACTTCACACAAACGAATCTTTACCAACTGCTTGTCTTTGTATCCATCGCCCTCACCTTTGTCGGTGGTGCGGGGGTCGCACGGGATATTAGTAGTGTCGCCAGTTACAAGCTCGGTGCTCGAAGACGAGCTCGGAGCGCTTCCTTCGAAGCCCAGTTCGGTGCAGCCTTCGTTGATCTCGTAGCACTTCATCGTTGCCATGGCGATGACGTCAGCGATGTAAAACCGATAGCGGGTCACAATTTCTTTATCGGCTTCGGGGACATTTTGAGGCTTACATTTATCGGTAGCATTGTACTTAACGGTTTCTTTGGTTTCGATTTTCGGGCCGGTGCTACCGACGGTAATAGTAGTGCCGAAACAGCTGCCGTAAGTGTCGTTGAGGTAGCCAAGCCGCGGCTCAACAATATCGGCGTTTGCAAACGGATCTTGGTACAGCGGGTTGTCTATATCGGCTTGGCTAAATCCGTATTCGGGAACACCGTAACTATACGGCTCTTCTTGAGCGCCGAGCCGCGGAGTCAAGAAGCTCGAGAATGAGTTAACCAGGCTACCAAGCGCATGAAACGGCATCTTTATGGCCGAAGCAACCGAACTGCTTGGTTGTGCAAGCTCGGGGTTTTCAAGGAAGGTTTTAGCTGCTAATGAACCTTTTTCGTTAAGGTCGAACATGCGTGTGTAGAGGCTCTTGCCGCGGAGTTCTTCTCGTTCGGCGGCCAAACGGCTGTGGTCGAGTTCGGCGACCTCTGCCGTGCTCAATGCCGTGCCGCCCATGCTAATGGCGCTGTCATTTGCAGCCAGGAGCGTCCCGTAGTTTGCAATGTTCCCGAGCGCTGCCCCCTTGGCATTGGCTATTTCTGCATCACCTGCCAGCACGCCAAGCACGAGCTCCAAGAGCTTATCGAGCGTTCCGGCAGTTGCGTAAGTAACAATAGTGTTGGTGAGATCTCCCACCTGCTTAATAACCGGAAGCCCGCTAATTGTGTCTGATATGCCACAGGCTGTGCTCAGCCCGGGAACCTCATTGAGCGTGGCCAGCCAGATGGGCTGCCCTTCGATTTGCCCGGGTTGCAGGGCTTCTTCCAGATCGGCGCCAGTCTGCGGCTTTCCCTGCTCGGCTTGAATGCTTTTTGCCGACCAGAACGACCGGGCGTTATCAGGGATATCTTTGGAGACATCATAGAGATCGGCCGCAAGGCTGCCGAGTTCTTCATTGTTTACATCAATACCACTTTTTATTTGCGAACCGACAGACACGAACTCCATACCAATCCGAATCATTGGCAGAATCACCTTGGCGTATTGCAGGTTTTCGGCCTCGTTACCGATGGAGCGTACGGCACATGTGACACCCACCACTGCGGCTGCAGTACCTGCACCCTTCAATAGCATACTGTTTTTTATCTGGGCAAGTTTTGTAGCAAAATCGGAGTCGACAAGCTCGAGCGCGTCAACCTCGGCAACAATATCCGCCCCTTCTTCGGCTGCCTGTCTTGCCGCCGGGTCAACAGATTTCGATCCGTCTGGCGCGGCTCTTTCTTCGGCGTCAGGAACTTTAATGCTGTCGTCAACATCAGCACTGCCTTTAGCGCGTTCCTCGGCGCGTGCCTTTCGGCGGGCGTCGTAGTAATCAAGGATATCCTGCCCCTTTTCGCGAGTGGTGTTCCTCAGAATATGGAGATTAACATTAGCACGAGCTTTTAGGAGCCATTTGGCCATGGCGCTGTTGACTTTACCCATATCTTCGAGGGCATCTATCGATCCGCCGATGAGCGTGCGTGCCTCTTTTGTTCCGCCGCTACCCCGCACCGATATGGTGTGTTTTCCGTCGATTGCATCACCAATATCAATTCCTTGCCGCTCAGCTTCTCGCAGGAGTTTTTTCCCTTGAGGTGTTTCACCACTAACTTCAAGTGATTGAATCCTGCCGGTGCTTCTTCCGTTATGTTCGTAAATTGGTTTAATACCGGCGTCTGCCAGGCGTTTTTCGTAGCGGTCGGCTAGTTTGTTGGTACTGTACCCCAGGTTATTGCGGTGCTGTTGACCGTCTATATAGTTGCGCATGTAAGTGATGAGGTTACGGTCGCGATCTGCCATGAAGCGCTGGTTGTTGCCAAAGTGAAAGCCCTGCAACAATTCTGATATGTGGATAAATTGTGACGGCCCCGAGATGACAACGGCGGCAAAAGCAATCGCCGCGGCGAGCAGCCCAAAAGCTGTGCCGCCAATAACTTTTTTGTGGTTCATTTTACCGGCCAGCCGAACAAGCCCCGACGGTTTACCAGACCCTTCAGAGGTGTATCCACCGCCAATAACACTACTCGCCGCATCTGCCTCGGCACCTTTGCGGGCCTCGGTTTCCATGGCATCTTCTTTGCCCCGCCCAATGCCGGTTATACGTCGGAGCTCATCGTCTTCTACTGCAGTTTTATCTTGTTGGTCGTCATAGACCGGCATATGCTTTCCGCTCTGTCTAATACTTTACCATTACCATTATACGTAAGGGGTGGAGGATTATCTAGGCTGGTAATTGTTTATGTCGCGAATGAGCTGCGCCGGCACGTCTCTATGGTCGGGGAGGTAAAATGTTAGAGACGGCTCGCCAACCACATACCAGGTGCCGTTCCTTCGGTTCATAATGAGGAGCAGAATATCTTGGGCTTGCGGGTTTGGCGGCACCATTACGGCCCCGTACCAGTCGCCCTGGCCGTATAAGCCTGCAAAGGCGGTCGTGTAGCCCTTCAGTTGCGGAATGCCGGCAATGGCTTGCTGAATGGCTGGTTGTTGACTCTGTAGCTCTTCTGCAAGCCGCTCCTTCGAGTACGCCAGTTGCGGCGATGCTATGGTAGTGTTTTCGGTGATGTCGTAGGCCTTCTTCTCGGTCTGCATACCGTTGCCCGAGAATACAACAACGTAATCGCCAGCCTTAACTTTTATAGCGGTTGTTGTAGTCGTTTCGGCTAGCACTTCGGATATAGTTGGGCCGCCCTCGCTATCGCCAGGATACCCAAACTTAATCGTCGTGCCGTTCGTGGCCTGGAGCGTGACGGTCTTTTTAGAAAGTTCGTTGCGAAGGACATTAATGCCAACGATCGCTAGTACCAGCACTACGGCGGCAACCAGTCCGAATATAATGTACGGTCGTTTCGAACGAGTAGGATAGTCCGGATACATTACGGCTTAAACTCCTTAAACACAATTTTATAATCAGACAGATCTACGCCTTGATGGCGCATCCAGCGGAGTGCGCGCTGCCGGGCTTCGGGGGTGTTTGCGCTGACATAAATCACCGGCATGGTGTCTTGGCCGGTTAGCTTTCGGTCGTAGCCGTAATCGATACGATAGGTGTAGCCCGCCCCAATCATCGGTAGGGCTCGAATGAGTGGCGCATTGCTGAGTGCTTCTGAAGAGCCTTGTTCAACCAGCGTGCCAGAGATACTTTCGGCAATTTGCTGATCTTTGGGGTGGTCTGTATACCAGTTAGCAGTCTCGGGGCTGTTCGAAACAAGTGCTGCACCAAAGAATTTGCTGTCATTCTTTTGTATATCAAAATCTTCGGAGTACGTTTCAAAACCTTTTTTCGAAGCTTTCACCGTGTACTTGCCAGGCTTAACCTTGAGTTCGCTACTGCGGACGCCACGCCCATTTACTGTTACCGTTGATCCACTCGGAACAACTTGAACGGTGAGTGTTGCGGTTCGTTGACGTGACTGCATGCTGTTGACTACTGCCCACACCAGCCCCGCAAAAGCAACGAGGATTAAGCCAAAAATAATGAGTCGTTGTTGTCGCTGCATATGCTTATTCTACCGCTTTCTTGAGCCGAGCGCGCATGTAACTACCACGACTATCGCTCAGAAACGCTTTATCGAGGTTTGGCATACGCTGGTTCATAGAGGCATGCGCAATGTCATTGCCGTCTGGCTGGGCTCCCACAAAAATGTAGGTGTGACCGTTGGATCCTGCTCCGCTTCCTTGGTTAACGATCATGATGTCGCCGGGCATCAGATCTTCGGTGCTCGATACGCTGTCGACAACATCATAGAGTTCGGGGTTTCCCCGTACATAAGCTTCTTGTGCCGGTGTGAAGGACTTAGGATAGTTGGTGTCTGCACCCGAGGCGTGCATGACAATACCAATGAAGGCACCACAATCTGCGCCAGCATAGGGTACTGGACCAAACTTTTCAACAGCCTCCGCGTACGCTGGGTTGGCTATCTTCTTTTTACCTTCTTCGCGGGTCGGCCACGAAAAGTTAACGGCAGTTTGGGCAATATTGCCTTGCACCACTCCGTTGGCATCTGCGCATTCGCCGTTTGATCCACCTTCTACCGGAACCGATTGTTTAATCCCCTCCACAATCCCATCGGCATATTTTTGTTTGTCTTCTTGATTGAGGCTTGGCTGATCGCCGCTGTTACCACCAACTTCGTTGTAGACCCAAGGGGTACCCGAGAATAGTTGCACGAGTGGAATATTGCCGCCCGCCAAGCCCTCTCGCCCATCAAAGTTAGCATCAGTTACCGGCACGGGTCGCCCTTCGGCTGCAGCTCGAGCGGCCGACATCTTGGCGGCGTAATCCTGACTTTTTGTGGCTACATCTTGGTTGGTAAACTCAACTTTTGTGCCGTCTTCAGAAGTTCGATACTTGCCGACGCCTTGGGCAAAGATTTCGGCGTAGTCGCTAAACTTCCTGCCACCGTTTGCGCCTGCTTGGTCGTGAATACTGACGGCCATGGCGGCACCGGCTCCATCAGCGATGGTTGCGCGCTGTCGTAGCGAAACAGTATCTTCGACGCCATTTTTAGTCATTGTTACCTGATAGCCTTCTTCGGTTAGTTTTGTTTTTGCCAAGTTGGCTACATCCAAAACATCTTGAGCTTCAGGAGTGTTCATATAGTCGTAGTCGCGCAAGTTTGTGGCTGGGTCGATAGTATTGGTTTCACCGCCGTGGCCCGGGTCGAGCACGATCATCGGGCCGCCTGCCCCATCGGCCCGGCATATACATGCGTCCCCACTGCCACCAGCAACATTATTGCCACTGCCGCCGCCATATTTCACAAGGCTCGGCTCACGCATGTTTTCTTCCCA
>CAYNBU010000016.1:0-2560 GCA_964395925.1 uncultured Candidatus Saccharibacteria bacterium | reverse complement strand
AGCGACCACGAAAAGATTACCGCAATAACGAACAAGAAACTCCGGCGGAGAGTGGCTATTTGCCGTTGGTTGACCAGTGCCATGGTTCTCCTCCTACGGTTGCTGCGTAGCCATATGGCCCGGCGTTTGCCGACAGCCAGTTAAAGCATGCGTCGCCGTAATTCATCGATCCGCCGTTACAGCGGAAGTCGATCGCTAAGCCTCTTTGGTGATTCGAAAACCCAGGTCTGGCCGCCAAGTTCCCGCTATTGCAACTCTTGGTTTGGTAGCAATTCCAGAAATATTCTTGCTGCTCTTTGGTTCGGAACGACTCGCTCGAAGACAGATTAACGCCAGCTGCAATTGCGGCCTCGGCCATCTCGAACGTCTTCCCCGAAATGACTGAACTCACAATAGTGCCACCGGGTATGTTAGGAACTTCGCATATGCGGATCATGGTCATGACACCCTGTTCGTAGCCCTCGGCCTCACCTTTGTCAACAGTCCGCGAGTCACACTGGGTTGCCGAACTATCGTCGCCCGTGGCTTTGGACCCCGCCCGTTTTAGGCGGTCTTCTTTGGCGATTACGGCATCAGAAAAGAGGCCGCCGGCAGCGCTCACCGCGCCTTTTGTAAGCAAGCACGGATTGGTTGTGGTGTTCTTTCTCTGGCCGGTTGCATCGTCGGTGACACTGCTTTCATTCCATTGCTTGGTAAAGTTTTCGCAGTAGGCGTCGGTGTAGGTGTCGGGGTCGGTGGTAAAAACGGGGTCGTTATTGAGATAGGCGTATTGCTGTATGCCGAAAGGATCTTCTTCGAGTTGCGCCAGTGCGGCATCGGCCTTTTTGGCAAAGAACATACCATTAAACACCGAAGCTACTTTAGAAAAAGGATTTTTCAAAATGGTGGTAATGGCAGAGCGTGTACTATAGCTTTTGTCGAGCGGCATTGACATCGAAACACGTGACACGAGCGAGAAGCGGCTATCGGTATCGAACATGCGCGCAAAGAACGACTCTTGTTTGAACATTTCTTCTTGTTCGCCAAGGTAGGCAGTGCGAATTTCGGTGGCCTGCTGGTTAGTAACGGCCTGACAGCCCAGACCGGTGTGGCAGTAGTCATTGCCGGCCGCATCTCCGCCGGCAAAAATCGCCGTAAAGGTTCGTCCACCGTCCATGTTGTCGCTCACCGCGCTTTGAATAAGGTATTTGGCCAGTGACTCCATAATTTTACCCAGGTGTTCACTCACGGCAGAGGCGGCCGCGTCGTAGCCAGGGATAAGTTGTATGGCATCTCCTACCCAGCCGAGTGCAGCGTTGCTGACGGCGTCAATCGCACCAGTCCAAAAACCGGCTAATCCCCCGATCTGGGCAAAACCAGGGAGCTTAAAGATGTCGCCAATCGCCGTAATCCAGTTTCCATACCGGAGGTCTTCCTCGGCGCATATAAGCTTGCCTTTTGGAACTGGTTTGCCGTTGTCGCACTTGTAGTCGCCACTGCCATCAGGGGTGTTTGCACTTTGAGCGTAGGTTTTTTGCGAGAGGATATTGCTGAACACGGCTACTTTTTGTTCCTCGCTTGCCATCGTGGCCTGATACAACGGTGTGCTTTCGGCGGTGGCTCCCGAGCCGTCAGTTTTGGTATTTGCGCCAAGTGCCGTCGTAAACGAACCAAGCATTTCGGCATCGACGTTACCGCTCTTCATTTCGTCCGAATAAGTCATATACATAGAAAAGACATGTATATACGATGCTACATTAGCTGCGTAAGCCATCATTTTTAGCTTTGGCCCGGTATCTTTAACGACCGTAATGACCCGAGCTATGGCATTAATCCACCCGATAACTGGTACGGCGCTGCCTGCGGCTTGCGCAGCACCTTTTTCGGCGCCTTCTTTAGCAAATGTGGCAACCACTTTTTCGACCACCTCTTCTACGATGTGCCGGGTAAAGCCCTTTTCTAGGATGTTATCAGCTTTTTCCATTGCTTTTTCGAGGCTCTCGCGTTCGTATGTTTTAGATAAAGTCGAAAGCTTTTCTTGCATATCCTTTTCGAATTGACTGCGTCGAGCACCTCCTTCGCCGGTGTCGCCGTCAAGCAATTCACCAGGCTTACAGCCGCTATTGACGACACATGCGAGCGTGATACCAAACATCTCGCTACGTGGCGTAATAACCCGTTGCACCAAAAAAGTTTTAAAGGCCTTTTTTCGGAGCGTTCTTTTGTCTTTCCATTCAGCAAACACATCTCGGCCATCGCATGCAGCAATACAGCGTTTTATGCCGTACTTGCGTTCGAGCAGACCACCCACCTGGTGGCGATACATTACCTGATACCAGCGGGTTTCTTGGCGCACCGCTTTCTTTACCTTGCGACGAACCTCTCCTCTGCTTGACGGATCAAGATCACCCAGGGATTTATTGCCGCTGGCCAGGTCAGTAAGGTCGAGGTTGCTGTCACCCATTTTCAGGTAGTATTTGTTTGTCTGTACGTCTTTACCGATCTCGATGCCATGCCTCTCGGCGAGCTTATTCTCGAGCCTGGCATCTTTCCACGTTTTGTAGAGCCGAGCAGTTGGCCC
>CAYNBU010000015.1:13798-20656 GCA_964395925.1 uncultured Candidatus Saccharibacteria bacterium | reverse complement strand
TAAATTGTTGCTGCACATTGTGCAATTCAATAATCCCCGGTTCATGCGCACTCACTGACTTTGGACTTTTTATTACCATAGGGTCCATAGCTAGAATCCAAATATCTTCTTTAGGGTATTGAGAACTACAGTAATAACGCTATCAGAGGCACGGCCGACAATCGCTGGTTCAGTAGCACCTTTTGAAACATTGCCCGAGCGATCATGCGACACTGGCTGCACGCTGTATACCTTAGAGGTTGGCAAGTCAGAGAAGATGACAATGTGTTCGAACGTGTAATTGCCATCTTCGGCAGTCTTATTGTTAAAGACCGTAGCGTCAGCGCCTTCAGCGTAGAAGACCTGGCTCGTTGCCGGCTCGTCGGTCTTCCAAGACACCACGATCTGGCCACGTGCTTCGGCGCCCGTTCCCAAGATAGAGGTTTGAATAGTCACGTCAGAAATCTTTGGTGGGCGAGTATCGAGCGCCGTCTGCATAGTCTGCACATCAGAAACTGCCAGATTACCATTCGCATCACGCGACTCAGCCACAAAGCTATACAAGGTATCATCCTGTAAGCCGCGAATGACGACACTGTGTTTGGTAGTTAGCGCTGAGCTGTACTCTTCTTGCGGAGTACCGCCGTCAGCAGGCGAGAAGCGTACAAGCGAGCTGGCCGGAACATTGGTGTCCCAGGTCACGACTTGCGTACTGCCGGGCTCTTCAGGCAACGGCTGGAGGCGCAGATTCGTAATACGCGGGCGCGGCACAGTAGTAAAGCTATCAATGCGGCTGCTGGCGTATTCATTGCCTTCGCTATCGATTGGATTCACGGTATAGAAGTACTGCGTGCCATCGTCCAGGTCGGTTAACTGCACTGCGTACGACGACTCGTTACGCGAGGTGTTAATAGTCTTTTCCTTATCCGGTTGGTCTGTCTTGCCGTATTTGATCTTTACCTGCGACGCATCTTTACTGGTGAAGTTGATGGTGGCGTTATTCATACCAATATTAGTAGCAGTCACATCAGTTACGGTCGGTGGTGGCAGCGTCGTGAAGGTTAGCTCGCCTGTCGAGCCAAGGTTACCATCAGAGTCCATCCAGAGCGCTTTGTAGTAGTAGGTACGGCCCGCGTCAAGGTTATTGAGCGTTACCTCGTGCGACTTCGTTTGGGTTGGGTTGATTGCCTCGGTAGGGAAGTACACGCCGCTCTGCACGCCGTACTGAATACGACTGTCGGCGTCGCGATCAGTTGTCCAGCGAATGGTGGCGGTGCGTGTCCCAACCGTTACACTTGGCTGGCCAATGAATGCCGGAGGCGTGTTGTAGCGACCAGTTGGCGTCATTTGCACAGTAGCACTGTAGGCACCGCAGTTACTGGAGCTATCGCATGCCTGAATCTTGTAATAATACAGCTGTTGGCTCAGACCGCTATCGACATAGTTGGTCGAAGCACTGGTGCCAATTTGCGAGAAGTTCGTGTTGTCGGTAGATCGCCAGATCTTATACTGCGCAACCGTTCCGGTAGATGGCGGTGTCCACGAAAGCGCCAGCTGCCAGGTAGAGGTTGCCTTGATCGAAACGTCAGTCACCTCCACATTTAGCGGCACACCCGGAGCAGTTGTGTTGGTCGTAAAGGCTGTACTGCCAGCGGTAGCATAGTTAATGTTGCCAGCCTGGTCTTTGGCCACCACGTAGAAGGTGTTTTCGCCCGGCTGGGTCGCATACGCTCCCGCTGGTAGTGACGTCACGCCCGCAGCTGTAAACGTACAGGTATTAACATTGGGTAATGTGTTAATGGTGTAACAATAGGTCAATGCATTTGCCGGACCCACAAATGATGCTGGCTGCGTCCACGAGAAGGCAAACGAGTTCGTAGTGTTAGTTGGCGGGGTAGCCGTGATGTTCTGCGGCGTACTTGGTGACGTTGCGTTGTACTTGAGCACTGTTGTCACCGCAGTAGTTGTCACGTTGCCAGCCTGGTCCCACGTCCTAAAGTACACCACGTTATTACCTTCGTGAATATTGGCGTAATCAGGGTCTTCGACCGTTTGGTAGCTCCCGTCATTTGGCAGCAGGTCGGTCATGTTCTGCTGGCCGTTATGTTCATCACCATACCACGGCGTATTATCGCCAATACGGTATTGCAGACCAGCCACACCAGAATACTGGTCGGCTGGGCCATCACCACCACTCGTCGGCCAGGTGAAAGTAACAGCTTTATTGGCTACAAACTGTGACGGCGCAGAAATATAGGCTGGATTCGTTGGCGGGGTATTATCGAACCTAAACTGGAATTCAGCCGGATCACCATCATACACATTATTGGAGTTATCAATCGCCTTGATCAGCAGGTAATATGGGTCGTTTGAGCTGGTGAGTGCCGTATTCAAGTAACCAGCCGTCGCAAAGTCTACATTGGTTGGTGCCACCGCAAACTGGCAGCTATCTTCGGTATTAACAGGACTGTTGCCCAAAATGCCCTTAGTAGTTACGGGGTCTGCCGAACCATCCTGGCCAAGGTACAAACAGTAGCCTTTGATACCGCTATCCTGGTCATGCCCGGCCGTCCATTCAAAGTAGGGAGAAGGGCCGTTTGTCCAACCATTCGAGTCAATCGTCGCACCACCAACCGACTGTTTCATAATAATATCCGAGGCATTGACATCTGGTGGAATCTTATCCCACGGCAAATACTGCACCGTAATACTCGTAAAGGTAGGGGTAGCGCCGCCAGCGCCCGTAAGCGTCACCTGATACTGTACATACCGCTGGTTGTCGGTCATACAGCCGCCAGTGCTCAAGTCTGCATCGTTGGCGATTGCGCTACAGCCGGCAAAGGCAGGAGCACCGCTCATATCAGCATTATTGCTCGAACGCACCTTCACAGCAGCCGAGCCAGACCCGCTCACGCTATACAGAAGCTTCTGCCAGTCACCACCATAGGTCAGGTCGTAGATGGCAGAGGTAAGTGTGCCGCTTTGTGCATAAGCATACAGATCGAGATGATCAACGTAGGCCGTTTTGCCTGGCTTCACCTGCACGCCATAGGCACGCTTATCGTTTGAGCCGACAACGGTGGCGTGTAGCTTGTACCATCCTGGGGTAGCCGTACTTTCATAAGTGGTAGGCAGGGCAGCACCATCGTGATACAGTACCGCGTCGTCTTCTGTCACCTCGCTTCCGTCGGTGTACACATAGGCCTCAAGATTGTAGGTATCTGCATTGCCCAGATTCACAATCTGCGACAGCGCATCGCCGCCCGTAGCATTCATAAATGATCCAACGGTTCCGTCCTCTGCAAAAGGAAGGGGAGAAGTAATATCGGGCTTGCCGTTGCCAATAAAATCACCGATTGCAAAAAACAGTGGAATGCTTGAATAGTCCGGGTTGTCATTTTCGTAAATCAGCTCCAAGGGCTGAAACGTGTCATCACCGTTGTTCTCATACCATACAATTTTGCTGCCAAAAGCTGCTACAATGTCGAGCGCGCCATCGAGGTTGAGGTCGGCCAGCCCTACCTGTGTATTGCGAATATAGGCATAATAAAACAGCACACAATTATCATCAGCACAGGGTAGTGTTGGTAATGCTGGTGGGACAGTAAAACCACCACTGCCATCGCCCAAGAAGATCCGTACATCAGTTCCGCTCCAGCCTACAATATTCATCACCACGTCTTGGTTGCCGTCATTATTCATATCACCCGTGGCGATAAACGAAGCACTGGATACCGAGGTATCGCCGTCTGGCGTACAAGCTCCAGACCCGGGGACATCAGTAGCGCTACCAAAAGTACCGTCGCCATTATTTAAAAATACCTGGATGCCGCAGGTTTCGGGCCAGGCAAGAATAATGTCAAGGTCTCCATCGTTACTTACATCACTAAGTGCCACTTGCTGGTTGTAACGCAAGGCTTCTCCAACCGCAAACGCCGCTGTACCTGCCTCAAAAGTACCGCTGCCGTTGTTAGTTGCAACGTACACGTGTGCCGCACCCTGGCAGCTTAGGACGACGTCGGTGATACCATTGCCGCGCACATCGCCAGCCGCCGCGCTACATTCACTCGAATCGACATCGCCCACTTCGAATGCTAAACTATCT
Organism: uncultured Candidatus Saccharibacteria bacterium; assembly: GCA_964395925.1. Lineage (GTDB taxonomy): Bacteria > Patescibacteriota > Saccharimonadia > Saccharimonadales > JAUPVS01 > CAYNBU01. The sequence goes on along the minus strand of CAYNBU010000015.1, from coordinate 16,572 downwards.
GATGTCACACGGGTAAACGCAGTGCCATTACCGTTGTTGAGCATCACGCTGAGAGTCATATACCCATAATTATTAAAGTTGATGCCCGCTGTTGCGTAATCAAGCGCACCGTCATTGTTAAAATCTCCGGTTATCAGGGAGAAGGATTGTTGACCAACAATAGAGTTGGTTGGCCCAGGTGTAAAGCTACCATTACCGTTACCGAATAAAACTCTCACGACGCTCAGGAGGGAGGGAGCTATAGTCACTTGGTCATCGATACCGTCGTTATTGAAGTCACCCGTTGCCGTTGCGTACTGCAAGGCTATGCCGCCACCAGGCCCTATCGTCATATCATACACCGGCGAGTTCGGAGCAGAAGGAACGGTAAGCTTGGCTGATCCACTGCCTGGCGTATAGCTTGGGCTGGCGCTGTATTCTTTATGAACACCATTCCAGCTGTTGAGGTTACCGTTCATATCGGGGTTCGTAAAGCGGCTGGCCGACCGTTCGAGCGTGAGCTGATTGGCTGCTGAAGTGTTGATGCTGTTGGCACTTTGGTATTGATTCTGAGTATTCGTACCCACGCCGCCATTCCAAGTAGTCTGGGTCCAGGTGCTCAGCGCAAATACCGGGCCTGCAAGGTTTGCAATAGCTAGACTCGCCACAAAAACAACCACTAATAAGGCAGCGATATTTGCCGGTGTATGCAGCTTCCAGCCATTCCAACGCCGGTACAAACCGAAATGCCGCAGCATAAAACGATGCGGTTTTCGGAAAGCATACAAAACAGCCGTATTAAGCACGGTTCCAACCCAATATTTTATGGTGCGTGTGGTGCGTCTCACCCCTGAGCGCAGTCGATGTTTCATTTTTAACCTAATACCCCTTAAAGTACTTACGCTCTATTGTGTCAAAAAAACACCATAAGCACAAGCCCATTATGCCTTCGGCACCAGAGCCGAGGGCTTATTCGTAGCGAAGCGCTTCGATAGGTTCTTTGCGAGCAGCTTTTATGGCCGGAGCAACACCGAAAATAATACCAACACCCCAGGTGATAAGCAGTATGATCCCCATCTCGACAAATGGATAAGCCGGCTGTAGGTCGGTAGAGATATTAACCAAAAAGATAGCAATAAGAGAAACGATTACGCCAATAATGCCGCCCACGACGCTCAAAGTGGCCGCTTCAACCAAGAATTGGTTGCCAATTTGGCGGTTCGTGGCGCCGACCGCCTTGCGAATACCAATTTCGCGTGTACGCTCGGTTACCGAAACAAACATGATATTTATAATGCCAATACCGCCAACCAACAGGGAAAGGCTTGCCAGCCCGATAATCATCTGTGTAAGCAGAGAGATAAGCCGGCTGTTTGTTGCCAACTCCTGCTGACGATCCAGCACCACAAAGTCTTGCTGGCCGCCATGCTCTTGCGACAAATTATGTTTGAGCGCAGCAATAGCCTTTTGCTGGTCACTTACTTCATCTACCTGTACCAAAATTTGCGATATGGGGACAGGTGCATCGTTGGTAGCGACAGCCGCCGGATAAGGGATAAACACCGCACGGTTAAGATCGGTACCAACTGAGCCCGGGGCACTGCTAAACTCTTCGAACACCCCGCGAACAATATAATCTTGGCCACGGATGGTTACCGTTCTGCCAATAGGCACGTTCTCTTCAAAAAGCTGCTCGGCGACCGTTCGGCCAATTACCGCCACATTGCGTGACATATCGCCCTGGGTAAAATAGGTGCCGAATTCAACTGTACGGTCAAGCGTATCGGGGAGTTCATTAGTGGTCGCAATCACCACGCCGCCAGCTAACCGCTTGCCGCTAACTTCGGCGAAGCCGCCAGCTGCTCCAAGTGGAACGGCCCGTTTTACCCCAACGGTCTGCTTCACGATATCAAGATCTTTCTCGGTCAGCTGGCTCGATTGTAAGCCGCTAAAAACGCTCCCGCCAGCCAGTTCGTAAGTATCAGCTTGCCCCGGGCGAACCACCACCACATCTTTGGACAACTGGTTGATCTGGCCAGAAACTTGCTGCTTCACGCCTTCGCCAATAGCAATAGTGAGCACCACTGCTACAACACCTACGATAATACCGAACATGGTAAGCAAGCTTCGGCCGCGTGCGTTACGCAGCGTATGCAATGCTAAGCGAACATTCCGCTGCCTCATGCCTTCACACTCCGTTTAGCTGCTTTGCGCCGGCGCGTACTTTTTTTGGTTTTCTTTTTATCAGAATCTTTACCTGGGAGAGCTTTCATAAGTGCCGATACTCCGGCCAAATCATCTTCTTCGGTCTTGCGAGGCAGGCTGCTGATGAGTCGCCGGGCACGGGCTGGTACTTTACCGATTTCGGTCACTTCGTCATGCACAATTGCGCCGTCTTGCATGTACACCACGCGGTTTGCATAACGAGTAAGTTCGGGGTTATGGGTGACCATCAAAACAGTATTTCCGCTCTGATGTACTTCGCCCAGCACCTCCATAACCAGACGGCTGGCGGCACTATCGAGGTTGCCGGTGGGCTCGTCGGCGATGATAATATCCGGATCGGTCACCAAAGCGCGAGCAATAGCTACTAACTGCGCCTGACCGCCGCTCAGCTGATGGGGCATATAATATTCGCGCTCCTGCAAACCAACCCGCTCCAGCATGGCACTGGCTTGTTTTAAACGACGCCCCTGCGAAGTACCCCGATAAGAAAGAGGGAGCGCCACGTTTTCGAGCACTGTCAAACGGGGCAACAAATTAAACGACTGAAACACAAACCCAATTTTGTCGCG
>CAYNBU010000015.1:0-13698 GCA_964395925.1 uncultured Candidatus Saccharibacteria bacterium | reverse complement strand
TACGCTGTTTGGCGAACCCTTTTCAAGGTGTTTTTATAGGTTTTTTAGGCTATAATGGCCCTGCGGCAAATGGAGAGGTGTCCGAGTGGCTGAAGGAGCACGCTTGGAAAGCGTGTATGCGGGCAACCGTATCGCGGGTTCGAATCCCGCTCTCTCCGCCAGGAGAAGGTGCTGCAGCACCTGCGAGGTGTATACTAAAAGCATGAAGATCACTAAATCACCCACGCCTAATTTAATTATTGACCCGGGCATCTTTAGCCCATCACTCACTGATTTTACAAACGTCCACGCTGTAGTTATTACGCACATTCATCCGGATCACTTCGACCCCAAGAAAAAACGCGCACATCGTAACCGGTTACTCGTCGACGATATTTTGTATTACCCAGGCGATTCACTCGTAGCATGCCCCAAAGCACATACAATCGTGGCCGTGCCAACTATGGGCCCCCTGGCTCAAGTTTAGCGAAGCAGACGAGTTCGTCCGCACTAGTAGTGCACCACAGATTTTCCCGACTCATAACGGCTTCATCAACACCGATGGACAAGCGCTCTATGATCGACTATTCGGCGCTACCTGCGAAGCTACAAATAAGCAATATACGTTTGTGGCTCCTGGATCATCGATCGACGTTTAGACGCTTTGCCATGCGCCCTGCAAACAGCTAGCTAATCGTAGTTCCTAAGTTTTCACCCTCAGCGACACGCAAGATATTGCCGTCTTTCATAGCGTCAAAGATAACGATTGGCTTTTGGTGCTCCATGGCCATCCCCATTGCAGCTTTGTCCATTATGGTAATCGCGCCGTCCGAAACAGCTTGTTGGTAGGTGAGGCTTTCGAGCCGCTGAGCATCATTAAACTTATGAGGGTCTTTGTCATAAACACCATTAACTTTTGTAGCCTTCATAATGACACGGCAATCAAGTTCAAGCGCCAGAATCACTGCCGCTGTGTCGGTGGTCACATACGGGCGGCCGCTACCGCCGGCCACAATCACCACCCGGCCTTTTTCAAGATGCTTATTAGCCAAACGATGCACAAATGGTTCGGCAACTTGTTCGGCAAAAATAGTGCTTAAACAGCGGGTCTTTACGCCTTTGGCTTCAAAAATGTCAGTAAGGGCAAGGGCATTAATCATAGTGGCGAGCATACCCATTTGGTCGCCAGTCACGCGCTGAATACCATGCCCGGCAATCTGTGCCCCGCGCAAGAAGTTACCGCCGCCAACCATAATGACCACCTGGTAGCCCGCTTCGGATGTCTTTTTTACCTCTTCAGCTAACCAACCCGCGACCTTGGGGTCAATACCACTTTCAAACGAACCGGCTAACTGTTCACCAGAGAGCTTTAGAAGGATTCGCTTATTTTGATCACTCATTGCCCCATACCATAGCATATTTCGGCCCGTTTACGCTATACTTACCGCTATGAAGATAGCTGTTGGCACCAAAAACCCTGTCAAAATTGATGCTGTTCGTACCGCATTTCAAACAATGCTTCCTGATGAAGCGCTTGAGATTATCGGTGTAGATGTGCCGTCTGGTGTATCAGACCAGCCCATGAGCGACGAAGAATCTATAAAAGGAGCCCGGGTGCGTGCCAAAAACGCATTCAAAGAAGTCCCCGATGCTGATATTGCCATTGGTCTGGAAGGCGGCCTCCAACAAGTAGGTGACCTCTGTTTTACAGGAAACCTGGCTTGTGCAGTAACAAAAGATGGCCGCACAGGCTACGGAATCAGCCCTAAAGTTGCCGCGCCAGCAGAGTTAATACATCAAGTTGAGCAAGGCAAAAACTTATCCGAGGCCGTTGAGTCGGTACTCGGCATCGCAGACATAGGCAAAAAGGAAGGGTTGCTCGGCTACATGACAAACGGACACGTCACCCGTAAAAGTGCGTCCGCCCAATCAGTTATCGCGGCTGCTATGCGCCTACTTTTGGAGCAAGCGGCATGAAATTATTTAGCTGGAACGTAAACGGCATCCGTGCGGTCATCAATAAAGGTACTTTTCAAGAGTTTATCAAAGAATATCAGCCCGATGTGCTGTGCCTGCAGGAAACCAAGGCAGAGCAGGGGCAGGCGGTTATCGATTTGCCCGATTATCAGGAGTATTGGTACAGCGCAGCCAAAAAAGGCTACAGCGGCACGGCCATCTTTAGCAAAACTGAGCCTCTGCAGGTAATTAACGGCTTTCCCGAAAGCATTATTAAAAAGTTCAACATGAGTGGCGACCACTACGGCGATCCAAACCTGGAAGGCCGCGTTATTGCTGCCGAATTCGAGAAATTGTGGGTAGTAACGGTATACACCCCAAACAGTAAGGGCGATCTGTCGCGCCTCGAGCTCCGGCACAAACATTGGGATCCGGCATTTTTGGCCTATATGAAGCAGCTCGAAAAAACCAAACCTGTAGCCTTTTGCGGCGACCTGAACGTAGCTCACACCGAAGACGACCTGGCTAACCCCAAGCCCAACGTCGGCAAACACGGTTTTACCACCGAAGAACGTGAGGGCTTTCAAAAATTTGTCGATGCCGGCTTCGTAGATACCTTCCGCATATTTACCCAAGGCAACGGCCACTATAGTTGGTGGACGCACTGGGCCAACGCCCGCGCCCGCAACGTCGGCTGGCGCATCGACTACTGGCTGGTCAGCCAAACACTTAAAGACGAGGTCAAAAAGGCAGAAATCCACCCTAAAGTTATGGGCTCCGACCATTGCCCGGTGAGCGTGGAGCTCAATATATAAGGGAGCACAGTGAGCAAGCTGCAAAACCGTCGCGTCCGAATCGTCTATGGCTTTACCGAAGGCCCGTGGCAAAGCCGGAAGCTCGAAAAAACACTCTGCAGCAAAGGATATCGTATTGTGCGCAATGGCCCGGCCGAAGTAATTATTGGCCATTCGGGCGGTTGCCACTTACTGGGTGATCAATCAAAGGCCCAGCTCATCCTGTTGGTTGGTATGCCACATTGGCCGGGCAAGCGTTTGTCGCGGCGGCTCGTTAAGAAAGTAACCCGCGATAATCGCGACTGGTGGACTCTCAAAAAGCTTATTTTCAATATCTATTACTTTTTCAGATACCTGCCGCACTGGATCCGTACCTACAAAGCTTACGCCGCATTCATTCTACCTGAAACATCAGACGAAACAGCCGTTATTGCTGTACGCAATAAACATGATTACTTTGCTGACCCTATTGCAGTAGAGGAGCTTGCCCAAGCTCGTGGCTGGAAGTTCCAAGCATTCGAGAGCCATCACGACGACCTATGGGTCAACCCCGAACCCTACGTCCAGCTCATCGACGACCAGCTGAATCTGGTACACTAGAGATACCAAGGGGAGCCATGCCAAATACACTGCACACCAATAAGGCTAAGAAGTTTGCCGTCTTTGATATTGATGGCACGCTCATACGGTGGCAGCTGTACCATGCCGTGGTCGACAACCTAGCCAAACAAGGGTTGCTGGGTGACAACGCCGTAGAAAAGCTTCACGAAGCGCGCATGCGCTGGAAGCGCCGCGAGCATCCCGAAGCATTTCGTACGTATGAACTCGAGCTTATCACCATGTACGAAGCAGCCGTTACAGGCATTGGCACCGCACAATTCGACAAAGCCGTTAAAGCCGTGGCCAACGAATACAATACTCAAACATATACCTACACCCGCGACCTGATTACCCAGCTCAAAAAAGACGGCTACGTATTGTTTGCGATTTCTGGCTCACACACTGAACTTGTCGAACATATTGCACACCACTATGGTTTTGACGATTGGGTCGGGAGCACCTACGAACGAACCGATGGCACTTTTACCGGCAAAAGTTTTGTTGCAAGCCACGACAAAAAGGCCATCCTGCAAGATCTTATCAAAAAGCATAGCGTAACACTTGCAGCAAGCGTTGCGGTCGGCGACAGTAAAAGTGATGCCGTGATGCTCAAGATGGTAGAGCAGCCCATCGCCTTTAACCCCGATCGGGCTTTGTTGCAGATCGCCCAGCAGCACGGCTGGGATATTGTCGTTGAACGAAAAAATGTAATCTATAAACTGGAGCAGCGCGATGGCCGATACATACTGGCGTAAGCAAGGCAAAGAGCCGTTATTCCCCGATATGGTGTGGAGCAGGCCCGAAAACCGAACACACGCTGGTAAACTGCTCATTATCGGCGGTAACCTGCACGGCTTTGCAGCACCGGCAACTGCTTATGAAGAAGCTGTCCGCGCCGGAATTGGCACTGCAACCGTATTACTGCCAGATGCATTACAGAAAACAGTTGGCCGGATTCTCGACCATGGCGAATTCGCGCCCAGCACTCCCAGCGGCAGCTTCAGTAAACCGGCGCTTGCCGAATGGCTGGATCGCACCGCGTGGGCTGACGGCGTATTACTGGCAGGAGATCTCGGCCGCAATAGCGAAACAGCCGTAACAATCGAACAATACACCGAAAAAACTGACCGGCAGTTGGTCATCACCAAAGATGCCGCCGATTACTTTTATACCGACCCGCTCAAAATCTTACACCGACCACACACAACGCTTGTACTCAGCTTAGCCCAGCTGCAAAAACTGGCGCGCGCTGCAAAGTGGCCGCAGGCCGTAACCTTCGACCTGGGGCTCGCGCAGCTGGTGGAATGGCTACACGAGTTCACGACAGAATACCCGTGCAACATCGTTACGTACCATAACGAAACTATCTTTGTGGCCTGCGGAGGCAAAGTTTGCACTACCCATGTCGGTAATCAAGAAACCTGGCGCGTAAAAACTGCCGCTCATGCGGTAGTGTGGTTGATACAAAATCCTGGCAAGCCGTTTGAGTCTTTAACAACCGCCGTTACGGAAGTTGCTGAGCTTCGATAGCCTCGATAACATTCCCCTCAAGCAGCAGGGTCACAAGATCTACCATATTGTTTTTTCTGATAAAAAATTACTCCCAACAGTGGTGGGCGGGGAGGGACTTGAACCCTCATGACATTGCTGCCACTGGATTTTGAGTCCAGCGCGTCTACCAATTCCGCCACCCGCCCGTAGTGGCTCCAAAAGTAGGAGAACAGGCGGTATTGTACTATACTTTAATCTGTTAAGGCTAGCATAAGCCTGATTATTTTATGAGTTCACCGCAATCACCGTCGCAATCAGCCAATCATCCGAAGCCCTCAAAAGGAGGAGCCAAAGACCTTGCGGCCGAAGTCATCCGTAAAAAACTCGAGAAAATTTACTCCAAAGAGCCCTCGGCGCGCGTAGAAAAGCAAGAGGTTGCGCACCTCGGCCATAAGCCGTCGAAGCACCAGGCTTTCATGCAGCAACTGAACGCTTCGGGTAAGTCTTTACCTGAGATCCAAACCGCCTGGCACAATTACTACACCGCATTGCCAGACGAAGAAAAGCACGCTGTATGGGAAGAATTCTACAAAGAAAGTGCCAAAGCCAAAGAGGCTCAAGCTCACGCTACGAGCAAGCCACGTGCCAAGCCATCACAACCGCGCACAACCGCGCAAGTTAAAAAACAGCTGCTCAGCCAAGTTTCGGCACAGGGTAAACTTACTAAAAAACACCATGTTCAATCACTGCTCTTCGGGCTGGGTATCGGCTCAATCGCTGTCCTTATTTTGTTATTCGGGTTTTTCAACGAGCGGATCATTGCACCATTTATTACCCCAAGTAAAGCAGTGAGCGATACGCCGATCATTGTCGATAACGCCGCAGCCGTGAGCGGTGAACCAAAGGTTATTATCCCCAAAATCAACGTTGAAATACCGGTTGTTTACAATGTCGACAATATCCAAGAAGACACCATTCAAGCCGCCCTGGAACACGGCGTCGTGCACTATCCAACCACGCCAAACCCTGGGCAGGTAGGGAACGTAGCGATTTTTGGGCATTCCAGCAACAACATCCTGAACAAGGGCCAGTATAAGTTTGCCTTTGTATTACTGAACCGTTTACAAGAGGGCGATACCTTCATGCTCACGAAAGACGGCAAACGTTACGTATACAAAGTGTACAAAAAACACGTGGTGAAGCCCGACGATATTAGCGTGCTGGGGCCGCAAGAAAAGCCATCAACCGCTACGCTTATCACCTGTGATCCCCCCGGAACTTCGATCAACCGTCTTGTCGTAGTCGGTGAACAAATATCACCTGATCCCGTTAATAACGGCGCCAGCACTGCCATACAAGCACCAGCGCCCTCAACTGTGCCAGGCAATTCACCAACACTCTGGAATCGCCTGACAAGCTGGCTCACAGGCTAGTTTGTAATAAGCATATTCGTTCGAGTAAGGCTAAAGGGATCTTTACCCGATACCGCTGGAGCAACGTTGTACAGCATACGGTACTCACGATCGAAGAAAGGCAATATGCCTGCAACATTATTGGTTAATGTTTGCTTATTAATACCGTCGTAATCGAAGACCACCATTTTACCGTCGCTTGTGATCACTAAACGGTGACCATCCATCCAGCTTGCCAACGGCTGAGCAGGGTCAATAGGATCGCTGACGGTGTATTTGTAATCTTGATCACTCTGGGCATCGTAGATTGCAAAATTCTGGCCACCTTGCAGTGCAATAAATTGCGTGTTTGCCGAGAACTTGATCCACTGCGGGTTATCGGCACGCAGCACCGACACCGGATATACTGTTTCAGCCGGCACTTTTTTAATCGCAGCCTGAGGGTCTTGGTACACATAAGCACGATTTTCGGTAGCAGAACCAGCAGCGACATACCATCTACCATCGTACCGTGCCAGAGCGAGCAGATAAGAAGGGGCAGCAGCGATCTCGCGTATTGGATAGCTCCCGTCATCATCTTTAAGCATAATACGCGCTTTGCCAGCAGCAGCCTGTTCGTCGGTAGCATATAAAATCATATCCGTGCCATGCGACTCATACCCGAGCACGTTATTAAGTACCAGCTTGATTGTTGGGTCTTTCTGCTCGGCAGACTCCAGCTTCTTCGAAGCCGCGTCATATATATAGAACTGATCAAACTTCTTGTCGCGCAGGGTAATCTCGGTAGGGTTGCGACCAAGCAACTTATTAACGTTAAATGATTGCCCCGGCTCTTCGCGGTCGATCATAACAAATTCATACCCTTCGGCAAACTGATGCTTCACCAGCACATGACGGTTATCGCTTGACCATTCAGCCAGTTGTAATTGGTGGCTTGCCGAATTAGTAAATACCGATGATGGAACCGTACTTACCGTAGGAGCCTTTTGCGGATCGTTTGCATCAAACACATCAAACGCGCCAAGTTGACCGGGCTGCTGCACCATAATCCAGGCACGGTCAGGGCTCTGGGTGGCAAATGCCGGCTGCGCGGTGTAGGTTTTACGGTCTTGCGTATTTAGGTTAACCGGAAAGAGGAACGGATACAAAAACCGCTCAATCGTGCCACCAGCCAAACTAAAAGTGCGCGACCAGTCGCGGTATCCATCGCGCTTGAGTTCAAGCTTGTACACATCAGAGGGGAGTACCAGTCGTACGCCGTCTTGCGACGCATACTGTTTGCTATTCAAGAATACGTTTGCCTGTTCGGGGTGGGCCGACACAAACACAAGGCCATTTTGAATAATCCCGCCGTTTTTACGATCGAGATCATAGCCGTAAGCCTGAAAAATCAAAATCAACGCTACCAGCGCAATAGAAATCCCAATCAGAATATAGCCGACGAGTAACCGGTTACGATGTGCGCGTTTTTTCTTGGGGTCGAGGAAATCCATAATGTTGCTAAGTTGCTTATCATTTATAGCACGTATAGGAGCCCTGGTCACCCTTAATGCACGAACTTTTGACGGTTTTTGTAAAACGCTTGCGGCAACTCTATACAGGAGGTAAGATAAATGGATAAGGAAGGGTACAACACGCGTGGCGAACACCAAAACAACTATTGAGCTCAACGGTACACTGTACGACGCAGTAAGCGGCAAGGCAGTTAATAGCCAGGCACCGCAAACCATCGCTCCTACTCCGGCAACCCCGCAAGCTGCGCCCGGCAGCATAACACCGCCACCAACGAGCCCTCGAAACGTCGATGGGTTCTTTAAGCCAGCGAGCAAGGCAGTTGTAGCACCCGCAAAGCCTGTTGCACCAACGCCCGTACAGGCAACTGCTACTCCCGCAAAAGAGAAGCCTGCTCCAGCTCGCGAAGCAGTAACTGCGCCAAATCACGCTCAGGCTCATCAGCCAGAACGTGCTAAAACATTAATGCGCCATGCTATTGATAAACCAAAAGTAAGTGCCCCAATCGACGAAAACACGACTCCCGCACTACCCACACCAAACGATTCTTTCCGAGAACGAGAAGCTCGGGCAAGCCGCGTAAGCAAAAGCCCGTCAATTAGCCGATTTGGGGGTCGTTTGCCAACAGCAATCGACAAAAAGCATGTTGATCATGTTCCCGTTATCGAACCACCGCACGACGCGCCCGCAGCCGAAAAACACCTCAATAGCTTTGCCAAAACACGTACCAGCCCAAAGCTGAGAGCCGAAGAGCCTCAAGCCAAGGCGCAAGCAGAGGCTGTTCCAGCTATTTCGTTTGCCAGCGCCATTGCAAATGCCACCAGCCACGAAGAAGAAACCCCTGCAAAGCCGAAACTTCATCAGCGAACAGCCAAAAAACTTGGCACCACTACTAAGATGCTTGGAGCTGGTGGTGCTACGCTTGCCGTGTTACTGATTGCCGGGTTTATAGCGTTCAAGAGTGTCCCGACCGTGCAAATGCAGCTGGCTGCTACCCGTGCTGGTTTTAGTGCCTCGTTGCCAGGTTATACACCAGCTGGTTTTAGCATGAAGGGCGGAATTGATGCAGACCAAGGCGCCGTGACGGTTAACTACAAATCCAATTCTGACGACCGTAACTTTCAAGTTAGCCAAAAGCCCTCTAATTGGACGAGCGAATCACTGCTTACAAATTACGTGTCAAGCGATAAAAAGGCCTATCAAACATACGAAGAACGCGGTAAGACTATCTATATTTACGAAGGTTCTAATGCTACCTGGGTAAATGGCGGCGTCTGGTACGAAATCAAGGGCGATTCGAGCCTCAGCAGCGACCAACTGTTACACATCGCCAACAGTTTCTAGTATAATCACCTCATATGACTAAACCTGTACGAACGCGATTCGCGCCCAGCCCCACGGGCTATTTACATGTTGGCGGCATCCGTACCGCACTTTTTGCATGGCTCGTAGCGCAACATAATAACGGGCAGTTTGTGCTGCGCCTCGAAGATACCGACCAGGCACGCAAAGTCGAAGGAGCCGATGAACATATTTATAAATCACTGCATACCCTCGGCATCGATTATGACGAAGGCCCCGACGTCGGTGGCTCGTTTGGCCCCTATAAGCAAAGCGAACGCCTCGACATATACAAAAAGTGGGCCCAAAAACTGGTTGATGCCGGCCGCGCTTACGCCGACCCGTATACTCCCCAAGAAGTGCAGGCCTTTCGCGAACAAGCTCAAAAAGAGAAGCGACCATTTTTGTATCGTAATCACCGGCCAGAAAACCCGCCAGCCTGGGACGGCACACAGCCACTGCGCTTTAAGTCCGACCCCAAAGCCTACACCTGGCACGATGAGGTTATGGGCGATCTTTCGACCGGCCCCGAAGTGATCGACGATTTTATTCTTGTTAAGTCCGATAGTTACCCAACGTATAACTTCGCACACATCGTAGATGACGCCGAAATGGAGATCACCCACCTCATTCGCGCCCAAGAATTCATTGCCAGCCAACCAAACTACCTCAATTTATACGAAGCGCTCGAACTTGATCCACCGATTTTTGCGACCGTGCCGCCAATCATGAACGAGCAGGGGAATAAAAAGCTCAGCAAGCGCGATGGCGCTAAAGATGTGCTCGACTACATTGCAGATGGCTACCTGCCTGATGCACTGGTAAGCTTCATCGCCACGCTCGGCTGGAACGACGGCACCGAACAAGAAATCTTTACTCGCCAGGAACTGATCAAAAAGTTTAGCTTGGAGCGTATTGGCCGCAGCGGCGCACAGTTCGATGTGCGACGCCTCAACTGGGTGAGCGGGCACTTTATTCGTGAACTACCGCTGGATGAACTCTATGAAAAAGTTGCCGATTTTTGGCCCGAAAGCGCCGCATCGTTCGACGACAACTATAAAAAGCAGGTGTTGAGTTTGGTGCAAGAGCGCCTCAAGTTCTTCGCCGAGCTGCCCGAGCTCACCTGGTTTTTCTTCGAAGAGCCACAGCCAAATCTGGAACTCATTACCAGCAACAAACAACTCAAAAAAGTTGAGCCAGCTCGTCTTAAAGAACTCCTGGAACTCGCGCAAAAACAGCTCGAAGCCAGTGATTTTACCGCCGCAGACCTCCAGGAACGCCTCAACAAGCTGCTCGAAACAACCGGCGAAAAACCAGCAGTGCTGTTTGGGCTCGTTCGTATTGCCACCACCTGGGCGCCAGCTAGCCCAGCACTCGCCGAAAGTTTGGCTGTTTTAGGGAGAGAAAAAACGCTAGCTCGCATCAACAGCTCACTTGCTGTACTCTAGTGGTAGCATCGCTCACCATTAGTTGATACAATAGCGCTTATGGATAACGATTTTAAAAGTCCGGCTCCTCAGCCCGGGCGCACCCCCAACATTCCCAAAGAAGATCCCGAAACCATAAACATCGATATGGCTTCGGCAAGTGAAAAACCAAAAAAACAACGGCGCTTTCATATCTGGCCCCGTAAGTGGAGTACCAAAAAGAAGCGCATCGCAACTGCCATTTTAGTAGTCGTACTCGTACTTATTGCCGCCGGAGCAGGGTACTGGTGGTACCGTTCGCACCAGAAACTAGCCGAAACACACGCCGCAGTCGAAGAAAAACCCGCGCCAACCACCGAAGCCTCCAAGCTTACCGGCGTACAAGTACCAATTGGTACTAATAATCGCGGCGTTATTGGCGTCATGATCGAAAATAGTCCCGACGCCCGCCCACAATCTGGGCTCAAAGAGGGAGGGGTTATTTACGAAGCGGTTGCCGAAGGTGGCATTACGCGCTTTATGAGCCTTTATCAAGAAGCAGCACCAGAAACGGTTGGGCCGGTGAGAAGTGCGCGCCCATATTACATTGAGTGGCTTGCTCCATATCTTGCTTCATACGCCCATGTTGGCGGCAGCCCTGAGGCCTTGGCGCTCATTAAGCAACTTGGGGTACGCGACCTTGACCAGTTTCATAACCCGAGCGCTTACTGGCGCGTCAATACTCGGTACGCTCCTCACAACATGTACACCAGCATTCCGCAGCTCTACCAGCTCGCCGAGCAAAAAGGGTACATCGACAGCAACTTCACCGGCTTTGTGCGCAAAGAAGCAGCTCCGGCCGAAGCGCCAACAGTCAACGGTATTGATCTCAATATCTCCAGCGCACTCTATAACGTTCATTACGACTACGACCCGGCAACTCACACCTACAAGCGATCGATGGCGGGTAAGCCTCATGTCGATGAACAAACTGGCGCACAACTGAGCCCGAACGTTGTTGTAGCAGTAGTAATGCCGAGCTCGATTGCCGCCGATGGCATCCATACCGTCTACGCAACCAGCGGCAGCGGCCCGGTATTTGTATTCCAAGATGGCGTCATGACCCAAGGAACCTGGCACAAAGCCAGTGCCAACGCCCAATTTACCTTTACCGACGCTGCCGGGCAGCCGCTCGCGCTTAATCCCGGTCAAACGTGGCTCACTATGGTCAAAGACCCTGGGTCTGTTATTTACAGGTAATGTATGGATCGTTTTCACGCTTACCGACGCCGCACGCAACTCCTCGCCTTTGTGGTGATTATGCTGTTCGGCATATTGGTACTTGTGGGCTTCCAGGTAAGCATGATGTACTTTCCGGGCTACAGTTTTCTGGCCTGTGCCGTAGTAGTGGTGGCAGCAACCATTCCAGCTTTTCTGTTGTCACGAAGTTTCAGTAAATATGCTACCGAACCGCTGGAGTTTATATGGCGTGCCATCGTGCATGTGTCGCCGAACGGCAACTCAGTAGCAGCACCAAATCTCGACCAAAGTAAGGTCGCTCACGAACTGGTAACAAGTTTAGTTATGCAAGTATACCAACTCGCCAGTGCTGGTGAGAGCACTCGTGAATATTCCAAAGGGCAACCTTCTCCGCGCCAAGAGCTTATCCAAACGATCAGTAATAATTTTCCGCTGCCGGTGCTCGCTGTTGATAAGAACCACATTATAATCTTTGCAAACGATGCAGCACTCAAATACCTCGGGCTTGAGCAGGCCGAGGTCTTGCATAAGAATTTTTATTCTGCTTTTGACCTGGCCTTTTCTGACAATAATACTATCGACAGCTGGCTTAAAGACTGTCGTAAAAACAAAGCCACTGATGAACGTTCATGGCAACGAGTGCGCCTCAAGGTAGACGAAGAAAGCCTGAAACAATTCGACATGGCCGCCTCGTACAGTAAAGAAAACCCAGCCGGAGCCGAATTGGTTATTACACTCTTCGACCAAACACAACGCTACCAGAACGACGATCAATCACTGGATTTCATTGCACTTGCGGTACACGAACTGCGCACACCACTCACTGCACTCCATGGATATATAGAGGTTTTTGAAGATGAATTCGAAGGTAAATTAAATCCTGAGCTCACTGATTTTATGCGTAAGATGCAGGCTTCGGCGCAGCAGCTCACTGCATTCGTGAATAACATCCTTAAGGTAGCTCGACTCGAGCAAGGACAAGTATTACTACAGCTGAATGAAGAAAATTGGGCAGACATTGTAAAAGCAACGGTCGACAACCTGCAGTTACAGGCCCAGGTACGTGGTATTACTATCAAATACACTGTCGCACCAAATATCCCGCCGGTAGCTGTTGATAAAGTCAGTATCACCGAAGTACTCAACAACCTTATCGAAAACGCCATTAAGTACAGTGGTAACGGCAAGCTCATAACGATCACTTCGTCATTGAACTCCGGGGGGATGATTGAAACTATTGTCCGCGACGACGGCGTCGGTATTCCTTCGAGCGTAATGCCACATTTGTTCGAGAAGTTCCACCGCAACCACCGCAACCAATCAAAGATCGGCGGTACAGGGCTTGGGTTGTATCTATGTAGCGCACTTGTTCAGGCGCATAGTGGTAATATCTGGGTTAAGTCTAAAGAAGGTGAGGGCGCCGCAATTGGCTTCACCATCCAACCTTACAGCATGGTTGCAGACACCCTCAAAGACAGTCATAATAAAGACATAACCCGTAACGCACACGGGTGGATCAAGAACCACTCACTATACAGGAGATAACCATGCAATCAGACCAACCACTAGCCACTCAGCAGCCCGCCCGCAAAGTCCTCTGTATTGAAGATGAGCACTTTATCGGCGAACTTTACGCCCGTGCACTCCGCAATGCTGGATACGATATGAAGATTATAGTCGACGGCGCAGAAGGCTTAAAAGAAGCGCTTACCAATCAGTACGACATCATCTTGCTCGACCTGATGATCCCCAACGTAACGGGTACCGAAATCTTGAGCCGCTTACGTAATCCATCGGTTAACCCGCCGCTCAAGGCCAAGATCATTATTACCACCAACCTCGAGCAAAAAGAAGAAACTCGCCAAGAAATAGAAAGCCAAGCCGATGGCTACATCATTAAGGCCGAAGTTACACCCCGCGAACTCGCTAAGATTCTCGATAGCATTC
>CAYNBU010000014.1:0-21280 GCA_964395925.1 uncultured Candidatus Saccharibacteria bacterium | reverse complement strand
GGGGACTTTTGGTGATGCTGCAGCCTGGAGCCTGCAAGGACAGAAGAATATCACAGGTGGTGAAGGGGGCATCCTCACAACAAACAACCAAGATATATATATTCGAGCTAACCTGCACGGCCACTACAACAAGCGATGTAAGGATGAGATCCCAGCAGACCACGAGTTGCGAGAGTTCGCCGTGACCGGCATGGGTTTAAAAATGCGTTCACACCCGTTGGCTGTAGCATTCGCTGATCACATGCTTGACGAGCACGAGAGCTATCAGGCGGTCCGCGATGAGTGTGCCGACGAATACTCTGAGCTTTTATCAAACTACAATTTTATCGAGCTACAAGAAACAACAGATATGGATCCTAGTTGGTATGCCTATATCTTCAAGCTTAAACCAAGCCACAAAGATATGCGCGATAAATTAGTTGAAATGCTTCACGCTGAGGGGCTCATTGAGGTAGATATTCCGGGTTCCACTGGACCAAACCACCAACTACCTATATTTAAAAAGCCGTGGGTTCTGTTCCCGCAATTCTTTACAGAGAGCAACCCACTAAACATCAGTGAGAACTTTCCGGTGGCACAAGATTTTTACGCAAGCATTATAAAGCTACCCACCTGGACACGTTCAGAGCACAAAGAGCTGCTGGCAATGTACTTGGAAGGCATGAAAAAGGTTCTTGATAGTGTCCAGCCCTAGCGAAAGCATCATCGAAAAACTCTACCCAATGGCAGTTGCGAACTATGTCGCAAAGTTACCAGAGATGCAGCCGCTCGGGCAGCATCAGATCAATCAAGAGATATTAGATGGCCAGGGTGACTTGCATGAACGTATAGATTCGGTAGCAGGCATGGCGGGTGTCGGTACGGTAAGCCAAGAAATACACACAGAGGTTGAAATACTCATGCTAACGATTTCTGATCGAGAGGATGCCGTTCAGGATCAAGAAAGAAGCGACTACTATAAGAAGAGCGATGTCACTCAAACAACGCACAGGACAACTCGGCTTAACCTAGGCTGGTTCATGAATAACGGGCTTGCAGTGAGAGCGCAAGAAGGCTCCGCAGATGTGGAGCGACTTCGAGATAGTCAGATGCAGACTGAAGTTCCCCTCATTGAAACATTTAAGGCTTCGCGACTTCTGAATGTGAATGGCTTCGAAAATTCTCGAGCTATGCATTTGATTCACGATCTCGTTGATCATCCAGTGCTATTCAATATGCTCCGAACCTCGTCCATATTTGAGCGGTATGCTGATTTTCTCGATTCTATCGACTTCACTGAAGAAACTTTCCTGTATAGCCGACAGGCAGAACTAGTGGCGAGTGTTGGGTTTGGATCTCGCAGGTGGGAACTTGTAAAAGCAAGGGGCGACTCGCCGCTCTTGGCGCCCTCAGACATTATTGAGGTGCTCGAAACCTCGGGAGACGAGCGCTGTCATCGGGCGGCGAGAGCCTTTGAAGACAGCGCACCACTACGAGAACAGGCACAGTTCGTGATTGAGAACATGGTCGTCCAAATTGCAGATGAGCGACGTCGTTACGGTTCCGTTAAAATGAAAGATGCTAGTGGCAGTATGGCACCGATGCCTCTGCTTGAGCCTCTCTACCTTGCGTTTCTCATTGACTCAGTACGGGCACTGCAAAATAGTTCTACCTACGAAACCACCCAAGTACAGGCAATATGCATGGTGGAAGAGGTGCTTAAAGAAATACGGCAGGGCAAAGTAGATGATACTATATACTTACGCCCGTCACGAATTGGGACACCATTCTCAACTGAGGTTATACCAGAAACGGTTGACTGGATAGCGGCGCATAAAGCTCGTCTCACAACATATAAATAGTTGAAG
Source organism: uncultured Candidatus Saccharibacteria bacterium (assembly GCA_964395925.1). Taxonomy (GTDB): domain Bacteria; phylum Patescibacteriota; class Saccharimonadia; order Saccharimonadales; family JAUPVS01; genus CAYNBU01. The sequence continues at coordinate 19,433 of CAYNBU010000014.1, read as the reverse complement.
GAACTCACATGACCACGCACGCTTCCCATGACAGCGAAACTTTAGCAAAAGGTCAGCAGGTCATTACCGTCTGCGCCCTACTGCACAAGAACGATAGTGGCATTCACAAAGTGTTTCTGCCTCGACGTGCAAGTACAAAGAAGTTTCTGCCTGACGTTTTTGAACTACCAGGGGGTCATGTAGACTTTGGCGAAGAACTGGAAGCAGGTCTACAAAGAGAGATTCGAGAAGAGTTTGGTATGGAGACCAAAATCGGTTCTCCATTTGCCGCCTTTACCTACGTAAACGACGTAAAAGGCTCCCACTCTGTGGAAATAGTGTACTTCGCCACATTTATTGGGGATGAGAGCCAGATTACCCTTAATCCTGCAGACCACTCCGAGTATATGTGGCTTTCTGCCGAAGAGCTGCCCCAGGCCTACACTGAAACAAAGGGCGCCGACGACATAGAATTTGAGTGCCTCAAGAACGGCCTTGCGCTATTGGATGGCGCACAGCCTAACTACGCAACGAAGATGAAGCAGTACTAGAGCTGATGGGTGTATAATACAGCCATCTATCATCACCATAAGGGCAAACTATGGGTAAAAATACTTCTGTCACCAACTGTAAAAGTTCACGGGTCAAGTCAATGAACGCCTGAATAAGACCATCCGTTACCTCGAAATCCTGTGGAAAGGTGTTCAAATTTGCACCCTCCACCCTAGCCAAAGCATACACAACAGAGGTGAGACCAGGTTCCGTGACCGGTCTCTCCTTTATTTTATGACCCCTGTATAATCTGTTGGGAATCGCTCCTGACCGTTCGCTATGAGAGGGAGTGAACATAGCAGATGGGTGACCCAGTTCCGTGACCAAGGGAGTCAACGCCAAAAGCGTAGACATATTCCAGTTTAATTGTATAATACTACTATGATAACTCCTGCTGAGGTACTCACTTCACACCAAGAAGCCTGCAAAACACGACTAGTAGACTCTGTTATTCCTACGCCTACAGATATTAGCTTAGACCCTGAACGCCTCCTGGACATAGCCGAAAGGCTCGATATGACCAACTTTACCCGAATTGAGATGTTCGAGGATGTCCCTCAGAACCTGCTTTCTGGAGTCCAGTTCAGCTGCCTCAATGGCATTGTCAATATCGACGAGCAGCCTGCCTCCCTGTCAAAAACCCAGCAGGAAGCAGTCGAAGATGCGGGTACGGCGCTGCAAGCAATTGATGCGCGTTTCCGGGAATGGAGTGGGATATCGGCCGACGTCCCAACCACACCCATGATCAACCTGATGGCCGGAGTATTTGAGGGTCGTGCGGTTAGCGAGACACTTCCTCACTTCGACTTTAAGTACGCCCTACCAGTCGTTTCTTTTAAAGACTACTTCGAAGGAGACCCCGACTTTTCTTCGCTCTATTACCCGGGGCAATACCGGCTACCAAGGAAGTCAACTCAGATATTGCGATCTTTTGCAGGGATTCCAGACCCGAACTGCCCAAAGCCGCTTTTCAAAAGATCCGAGACAGTCGTTCACACAATGCCAGCAAAGACGGTTGTTATGGAACCCTGGAACGCATACCACGGTGGCCCAACAAACCCCGCAGCCTGTGACACACAACGAGGGATACTTGTTGTGTCGTACGATCTTTCTAAGTTGCCGGCTCACGAGTTGGCTGGTCAGCAACACTAGTTGGAACCTCTCTAGTTTCGCGTAGAAATAGATACCGTGCCAACAGGGCTACCGAGCCTTTCGACAGGCAACCCCTTGTTCTTAGGTGATGCTTGCTTTTTTATGATAATTCTGCTATAATGGTACTTTTGATCTAAAGGAGTTCAGGTAAGTATGCCCCGAAATTTTGAACATGAACCTAATCATAGAATGCTTAAAGCCGTAGCAATCTTAGCTGCAGGTGCCGCTCTCGTCACGGCCATGCGCGGTGGTGGCGGAGAAGACGAAAGCCAACTCCTTACCCCTGAACAAACCATGGAAGCTTGTGCAGATTCAAGCCTAGACATCGAATTCCGCGGCAGCGATGATCGTCAGTCTTTCGGCACACTTACGGCCGCTCAATTCGATGGTGAGTCAGTGGGAAGCGTATTGCACAAATACTATCCTGGCACTCCCAGGGATGCGGCCATTACAAGCCTGCGTGAAGCTAACCCAAACGTACATATCGTCGACGAAACTTCAGACCTGCCCGGTGGCACTACCATACGCTTCAACATCTCAAGTTTCGACAAAACCGTACTGCCAGAAGGGACAACCCTGAGTGCATACGGTGAAAGCCTCGGTTTTGATACAGATGCTATGGCCTGCATTAACGGGCTAAAGCCAGGCGTCAAATACGATCAAGATGTTTCAATAATGCTACCGCGCCAAGTTTCTACAGAAGAATCACCCCTAACGCCAGTTGTCGTACGTTCCGGAGACACGTATTATTCAATCGCTCAGGCGCACGATGTTTCACTCGATACCATCACGCCCGACCAGCTCGATGCCCACAACCTGGTGCCAACCGATAAGCTACAGCCCGGCGACATCGTGTATATCAAAAAGCCAAATGGTGTTAGCGAAATTGTTGAGCCGAATCAAGAGATTAGCCACTTTGTCGATCAGTACGGCGGTTTTGCAAAGGAAGTCGAAGCCACATATGGCGTTCCGTACCAAGTTACTCTTGCCCAGGCGATTCTAGAATCAGGCTACGGCAAGTCAGAGCTGGCGACACACGCCCATAACTTCTTTGGGCTCAAAGCAAATGACGAGTGGGATGGGCCAGTGTACCAAAAACAGACAAAAGAAATTGTGAATGAATCAGAGCTGGCAAAATATACCGACACCCTTGTTGATCAGACTCAACGCGAAGATGGTTCGTATGAGATTACCATCACCGCGGCTTTTAAGGCTTTCGAATCAGACAAAGAAGGTTTTCTGGGCTACGCCCAGTACCTAAAAGAGCGGGGCAATGGCACTTACTACGCAGACGCTTTTGAGACCACTGACGCACACGAATTCGTAAACCGGCTCGTCGACGAAAACGGCCCGCGATACGCCACCGACCCAGACTATGCAAACAAGATCGGCACGCTCATAAGCCGAATTAACGGTGCCGACACCCAGGCGACCCCGAGCGCTCAGGAGCAATCAGCCGAAGGGGCGACCGACCTAGAGGCCCTTTTTGGAAGTTATCCAAAAAATCAACGCTTCATGAACCCAGGCGACAACTGCACCGACGATTCTCTCACGCAATTCCAGATGTTCGAACTATCCCACAAACACATCAGCGAAGCACAGCCTACCAAAGATGGTTTCGAAGCATTCAAAAAGAATCTCGTAGATGCTCGCCAAGAGGTTCAGGAAATATATCCCGACGGATACTATCGGCCGGCACTTGGCACACCAGAGGATATCCGCAAAGAGGTAGATTACTTCGTCTTACACTTTACCAGCCATCCAAGTGACATATCAGATCACTATACTGCGAGCAAGTTTGCGACATCTTTGAGGAATACCAATGAAGATAGAAAAGAACATGAGCCTAAACAAAATCTACTGTCACAGTACTACATTAACTATGATACCGACACCGGCACATCACAGACGTACCACCTGACCGGCAACTTTACAAACCAGGTTTATGGTCATAACGACCGGATCTTCGGCGTAGAGATCGCTGGCTGCGCGCAGCCCAAGCTTCGCCCCATTCAAATTGAGCAAGCCCAATACCTTGCCGCACACTTTTTGATCGAGAATGGCTATATTACCAAAAACCAAGGTGTTACCAATGTAGTAGATGATGTTGTTCGCGGCCACCGCGAGTTAAACCTCGACCACTCAGACTGGCCCGAGATTTCTATGGATCAGTTCCGCAATAAACTGACTACCTTTTTGGTCGACGAGCTTGGCTACAAGCGTTAAACTACCCACGACGTCCCGCTTAGTTAGCGTTCTTGGTACGGAATAAGTACATAGTAAGCGGCACACTTACCGCAATCATAAGCAAGCTCCAACCCACGGCGAGCCAGCCGTAGTTACCAATAGGAGCATCGAGCATCAACGCACGAATAGCGTTTACTACTTGGGTGATCGGTTGGTTTTCGGCAAAAATGCGCAGGTAATGCGGCATACTATCGGCCGGCACAAACGCGCTACTGGCAAAGGTAAGCGGGAAGATAATTACAAACGTGAGCCACTGCACAGCCTCTACGCTCTTGGCAAACACACCTAAAATTGCCATCACCCACGAAAATGCGTAGGTGAATAGTATCAAGATACCAATAATCATCAGCCAGTTTTTAACGCCGCCGGCACTGCGAAAGCCAATGATAAACCCGGTAATCAGCATCACAATAGTCGAAATAGCGTTACGCAAAAGATCCGAAACAACATGACCATTGAGCACCGCGCGGTTCGACATCGGCAGGGAACGGAAGCGATCGACAATACCTTTTTGCAGATCATTACAAATCGCAACAGCCGTGGTGGTTGAGCCAAAGGCCACCGTTTGTACAATAATACCGGCCATCAAAAAGTCGAGGTAGTCCACACCTGGGGGGAGCGAAGCATCAATCGCACCACCAAATACCGCCGCGAATAGCACCAAGAACATAATTGGCTGAAAGAACGTACCCAGCAACTGATCGGTATTGCGAATAATATGCAGGCTGCTGCGCTTCACCATAGTCCACGAATCGCTAAACGACTGGATGGGCTTTGGCCGTTTCTGGAATTGTAGTGTCGTTGCCATATTACGCTCGCTTTGCTTTCTTAGTTTTTGGGGCATCGGCCTTTTTAGCGCGACCAGTTTTGCCGGTTAGGCTCAAAAATACATCGTCGAGTGTGGGCTTGTGTACTTCGAGTAGCGAAATATCGACTTTGGCCTTGGCAAGTTTGTCGAGCACCACTTTTACATCTTTATTAACATCATTAATAGTGAGGCTGAGCTTGTGTTCGTCTTCGCTGGCGTCGGTTTCTGATGCCCCAAGCGTTTTTCGAGCAGCTGCAAGTACGGCGGCATCTTTAAAGGTAAGCTCCAGGCGATCTTTGCCAACCTTGCGCTTCAGTTGGGCGGCCGTACCTTCGGCGATGACCTTACCACCGTCGATCACGATAATTTGGTTAGCCAACTGGTCTGCTTCTTCGAGATATTGAGTAGTGAGCAGAATAGTTGTGCCGTCGGCCATGAGCTTCTTGATAATACCCCACATAGCCAGGCGCGAACGCGGGTCAAGCCCGGTAGTTGGTTCGTCTAAAAAGATGATCGGCGGCGTGGCGATCAAGCTTACTGCTAAATCGAGGCGGCGGCGCATACCGCCAGAATAGGTCTTGGTGGGGCGATCGGCAGCCTTTACCAGGTCGAACTCTTCGAGCAATTCTTGAGCGCGCGCTTTGGCGCTTTTACGAGTCAGGCGATACAGGCGGCCCATCATAACTAAGTTTTCGCGGCCAGTTAATAGTTCGTCTACAGCCGCAGACTGCCCGGTTAAACCAATGACGCTGCGGACTTTGTCGGACTCTTTTTGCACGTCGTAGCCAGCAACTTTCACTTTACCCTTATCGTACTGGAGCAGGGTGCTCAAAATACGCACGGTGGTGGTTTTGCCGGCACCGTTTGGCCCAAGCAAAGCCAGCATCTTACCCGGCTCAACCTTAAAATTGATACCGCGCAGCACATGGTTCTTGCCGTACGATTTAGTAAGCCCGCTTACTTCAATTGCGTAGTCTGTTTTTGCCATACTTTACAATACTATAGCACAGGCTTAGGCGGTGAGTCGACGGAGCGCTACCACAGAACTGATGTTCGGCATCTGCCTGCGTCAGCTAAAAATTCTGGTTTATATAATCTTTCATTTTTGCAGCTGCCGCAGGCATACGATAATTCTCACCAAGGTTATTCTCAAGGTCTTGCAGAACTTTTTCCTTGGCTTTAAACACTTCCATAAGCTTATCGACCCGCGTTTTCATCCGTTGATTCATAGCAGTTTGATTCTTTTGACCCACAGCAATCGATGCCTCGATGGCACCATTCAAGCCGCCACTCAGAGCGTTTACTTTTTTAACCGCTTCGGAAGGATCCCCCAAATACACATTCGGCCAACTCGCTACGATATGGTTCGCTCCCGAAACACCATACTTGCTATACAGGTTCAGATAAAAGCTCGCGGGATCAGTGGGCGTTTGGTTGAGCATACCAAGCATGCTAATGCCGCTAAAAACATCGCTGTAAATAAAGAGTTGCTTGGCATCATAATACGATGATTTATCCCCCGAAAAGTTTTCGGCCCGACGCTCTTCGATAGTGCGGCCAAGATCTCCTCGATTAAACGGATGCTGCGCGTGGATAAACTCATGGATCACACTACTGCGCTGGCTGCCGTTAGGGTCTTTGATAAATTCTTGCGCATAGTTTTTAGCAAAGAATATATACACGTCCGAGCCAACACTCTCTACCCACATTTTGGGTTGAGCACCGAACATGTAGTGCTCTTTAGCAAATTCTTTTTGCCGGTCGCTGGCATTGTCGAAATCAAGCGCAACAATATGGTAGGAAGCCAACTTACTCGCGTCGCCAAGTTTGAGATTAGCAGCTGCCTCTTGAGTTACACCACTCGTAGTAATAGTGTCACTCAGTTGTTTCGTAAGTACCTTGTCGGTATATTTATCAAAAATTTTAAGTATTGCCTCATCCGAGGTTTGGTCGGTTTGGAAATACTGATCCGAGATACCAGACGGCAGGGAACTCAAGTACGGCGCGGTAAGTAGGTATAGCTCATTGCGGTAAGCGTCTTTATTGGCCGTGTCGCTCGCATACAAATATGCAATCCCCAAGCCGATAAGCACATTCGCCTTATCTTGATAAAATGTTTCGTCAATAGTAAAACCGCCCGCCAGGTCTTTGAAAGCAGTGATCGTTTGCTGTTTCTTTCCTGGTTCAAAATCTTTGACACCATTTTCATACAGGCTGCTATAGGCCTCCTCTAGACTGGCCACCGAAACATTGTTTGCACTGCTCGCGTTCGACAACATTGTGTTGCGGGCTGCCGGCTTCCATACGGTATGCTGAAGAATAATGATAATAGCCAAAACAAGAGCGATAATTGTCCCAACCACAAAGAATGCTACTACGAGAATCTTTTGCTTTTTTGAGGAGAAGAAGGGAGCGCTACTCATACGGGCATCATACCATAAGCGTTTTAGATAAAAGGTTTGGTTCGCTTAAAGGCGACTGTGCGGCGGCGGTACATCACCAGCCCAAGCACTAGCCAAAAGAGCATAAAGATCGTTGCGGTAATAAGCGCAAACCATGACCCGAGTTCATAAATCACCACCGCTGCCGTTGCTGTAATAATACCGCCGCCCATAAACGGCTCAAACACCAGCTGCTTGTAGGCAAACCCCTCTCGAGCGTGCGTTTTATTAGTAGGGTCGGCCAGGCGGTTCATGAGCAAGCCGGTAGCCGTCATCCCCATGGACTGGCCAATGTTAGTAATACCGTTTTCGAACCAATACGAAGGGAACATGCGCGGAGCCAAAATAGCAAAACAACCCAGAATCCAGGCAATACCCGCCACTGAAAGCAAGATAAACACCGGCAGATTATCTCTAATCACACTCAAAGAAACAGTGGCGACCGCACTTGCCACCAGCAGGTCAAGCGCGATGGTTGCAATGATCTGTACGGTACGGCGCTGCAACCAATGCTGCTTTTTAATTTTGCGTAGGAACAGTTGTACCAACAAGCCGCCGATCATAGCAAACGGGAAGAGCGGCACGAATGAAATGAAGCGAAAATCTGTCCAGCCATTCAGTATCGCGTTTTCGAGCCAAATGAGCCCCTCGTACATGACAATACCCAGCCCAATCGCCACTGCAAAACCAATCACGTTCAGGAGTATGGCTTTGGGGTTAGCATTAAACTTTTGCCCAAAGCGCACCATGTTGTAGCCGCTGCGAACCAGGGTTCGTTCTTGCTGCTTCCAGGTTTTTTCATCAATCAGGTAGCCATGGCGGCGGTTGCGCCAGTTAATCAAAATAACACCGCTAATAATAGCGCCGATCAGGCTAATGGTGGCGAGTCCCAGCGCAATGTCGGTTCCTTGCGACCAGCCAAGTTTCTCAAATGAAGGAGCCAAACCTGCGGCCGTACCGTATCCGCCCTCAAATCCAATTTCGATAAGTGCACCGGCCATGGGGTTGGTGCCAAAAAACGGTGTCAGAATCAACATGGTAAGCGCAATACCGACTACATACTGGCCCCAGGCGAGGGTATTACCAAAGGCGACCATCGGGCCCGACAAGCGCCACAGCTCGCGGCGCGATGGAATAGTCTTGCCCAAAAAGAGCCCGGCAAACACAATGTTAATAAGGTACTTCGGAAAGGTCGCCCAGTAGCTAGTAATTTCCGGGGGGATTGCTTCGAGCACCTGCGGCCCAAGGATCAAACCGCCTACGCCAGCGATCAAAGCACTCGGAATAAAATAGCGCTGCAACGGCTTGACGCCTCGCTTAATAAAGCGCGCAACCGCAATTAAGGCGATCAAGATAAGTATGCTATCGACAAAAGTAGGCATTAGCAGTAAGTATACCAAACGTCCCCGTTTATTTGGTGCTACAATAGAACCAATGAACAGGGAAGTATACAAACATCTCTTGCATACCTTTGGCCGCAGCCCCATGCAGTGGGTTGGCGTAGCCGCCGAACTCGTCCGTACTATCATGTTGCGCGTAGTGTCAATCTTTATACTGGCCGAAATTACTGCAAATATTACGGCGGGTGATATCTCGGCAGCAAAAACCGGTATCTGGATGTTTTTGGCATTAAACATCGTAGGAATGACGGTGGGCGTTTTAGGGGATGTTATCTCAGTAAGAAGTGAGTGCAACGTATACGAACGCTTGCTTATGCAGTTTTACTCCAAGCTCACCAACAAAGATATGAGCTTTTACCGCGATAACCAAACGGGGTATCTTGCGAGCGCTTTTCGGCAATACCTCGACGGCATGTTGTTTTTAACACGCATGTTGCGTACCAGTATTCTGCGCATTAGCGTGTCGTTAATCGTGCCAGCCATGGTGCTCTTTTTTGCCGACTGGAAGCTTGGGGTGCTTGGCCTCAGTATTGTGGTAATACAACTCGCGTATATCCGATGGTCATCGATCAGAACATCGTACTGGATTAAGCGGTCTCACGAAATTTATCGCAAAGTTACCGGTGAAGTTTCCGACGAAATCACCAACATTGTTGCATTTAAATCGAGTGGCATCGAAAAAGAGGCTCACCGCACAGTCGCCCAGCTGGCAGCAATTGAGTCAGACACCTTTTATCAGCGCCGACTGCGAACAGCTTTTTTGGATCTACCGCGCAACCTCATTACCACCCTCGTGGTATCGTTAGCATTCTTCGTGGTTTTGCAGACTGCAGGCAACGCGGCGAGTGCTGCCGGGCTTGCAGTGCTTACTGTGATGTATATGTTCCAAATTATCCGTAATGCTCAAGAACTGCCCAGTATCATTCTGGAGCACGACGACACTATCTCTAAGATCTACCCAACCCTCGAATATCTGAGCGAAACAGACCACACCATTGCAGACCCGGCTGATCCCAAAAAACTTATCGTAACGAAAGGTGCCATCGACATTAATCAGGTAGATTTTAGTTATGATCCGGGAGCTCAAGCCCACAAACATATTTCGGTGTTCAAAGATCTCGACCTGCATGTAACGGGCGGTGAACACGTGGGAGTCGTTGGTTTAAGCGGTGCGGGCAAAAGTACACTCGCGAGTTTGCTGATGCGTTTCGATGAAGTGAGCAGCGGTTCGATTACTATCGACGGCACCGATATCCGTGATGCTGCCCAAAGCGAACTCCGAAGAAAGATCGCGTATGTTCCGCAAGAACCACTACTATTTCACCGAACGGTGCGTGAAAATATTGCTTACTTCAACAGCGAAGCAACCGACAAAGCCGTTATTGCGGCAGCCAAAGCTGCTCATGCTCACGAATTCATCTCCAAGCTACCCAACGGCTATGACACCATGGTAGGAGAACGCGGTATTAAGCTGAGCGGCGGGCAAAAGCAACGCATCGTTATTGCCCGGGCAGTACTAAAGGGTGCGCCAATTATGCTGTTCGATGAAGCCACCAGCGCGCTCGACTCCGAAAGTGAAGAGATTATTCAACAGTCACTGCCAGCCATCATCGGCAAACACACCGCAATTGTTATCGCACACCGGCTCAGCACCGTGGCGCACATGGATCGCATTATCGTGATGCACGATGGTAAGATCGTCGAGCAAGGCACACACAAAGAGCTCCTCAAACTCAAAGGCCGCTACTACTCACTGTGGCAAAAGCAGACTAAGTCGCACGAGTTTTCTTAGGCTTGGTTGCTTCTTGCATATCGAGATACATTTGAATGGTCGTAACAATCAAGATCATAATTACCGGGCCGATTACGATTCCTAAGAAGCCAAACATCGCCAAGCCAGCGAAGACACTAATGATGGTCAGCGCGGGGTTGAGGCGAGCCTCTTGCGGCACCAAGTAAGGTCGCAAGAAGTTGTCGATGTTGGTAATCACCAGCAGGTGCGCGGCAATGATCATCACACCTTGCCACACGTTACCGGTAAGGATCATAATAATACCGATTGGGATGGTCACAATACCGGCGCCCAGCGGGATGATCGACAGGAGCGTGAGTAGTACTGCAAAAAAGAAGAACAGGTCGCCGAGGCCGGCAATAGCAAGCACACCAGCGCTGGCGAAACCTTGCAGAAACGCGATAATAAACTGCCCGCGAACCATAGCTTTGGTCATAGCGCTTACTTTACTCAAATATAAATCGCTGCTTTTGCCGCCCAGCGGGTTGAGCGCTTTAACTTTGGCAAGCAGGGAATCCTGGTTAATAAGCAGCGCGTAAAATACAAACACGAATATCACCGACATGGTAATGAACTCAAACACGCTCCCCATAGATTCTGTCACAAACCTAATCAGACTTGCTCCCAATGACTGAAATAATTTTGAAATTCCTTCACTGATGTTGTCGGGCGTGAGCCGAAACGTAACCTCAGGAATAGAAGCCAAAAGGTTATTGATTGAGTCTATTACTGATGTACCGAGAGCCGTGAAGTCAACGTCCTGCACCTGATTTTGTACCGAATGAGCGATACTCTCTACCTGGAAAATCATCAGTATAATCGCCAAAGTCACCGGAATAATTACCGCCAGCAGCGCTGTAAAGAAGGTAAGTGTTGCAGCAGTACTCGGGCGCTTCGTCTTTTTTAGAAACCATTGAAAAACCGGGTTAAATAAGAAGGTCACGATAAGTGCGAAAGCGACGAGACCAAAATAGCGGCGCAAAAAGTAAGCCCCAAAAACCAACGCAATAATAAGCGCAATAGTAAGCGCTTTTTGCTGACGAGCAGTTGCGGTGGCTTTGTCCATTACCCCCATTAAACCTTGTTTTAGCCAAAACAGCAAGCAGTGGCTACAGAGGTCGTCTTGACACACATAAAAGCCGTGTGGTTGAATAACCATAAGCCTTATGAGTCAACAACACAAAAATCAAACCGCACAACTTAAAATCGGCACGCTCCGGGTGTCTCGAATTCACTTTTTATATGCTGCCGCGCTGGTTGCGCAGGTGATTATATACGATGCCTGGAAGCTCATCACGCCGCAGGCCTTATTGCAAAGATGGCTGGTGGCCGCGGCACTATTAGCAACCACAACTGTGGTGTGGCTCTTGGCAAAAAGCCGACCGCTCACCGCCGCAGGCTATCGCAACCTGGTATATCTGCTCGTGCTGGTTGATATTTTTGTGGCCTCATTTGCCGTATACACCCAGCGCGGGATGGCCAGTCGGGGCGTATTTTTGTATGTCATTCCTATTATCACAGCTGCGGTTCTGGCAAGTCGAAGCACAATTTTAGCAACCACTATTTTGAGTGTTGCCGCCTACACGACTACCACGCTGGCATACTTTGTACTCAACTTTAACGAAGGGTACAAAATTGAACTCTACGGAGAAGTCGGGTTTTACTCTGTTGCACTCTTTATTGTCGGGTTCTTAGTGTGGGCAGCGGTGCGCCCAAAGAAATAGCTTAGGCATCTTTCTTTTTGAGCATTCGTGCGTGGTACAGCTTTAGCCCGTAGCGCACGAGCAGCGGCACTACGGCAAGCGCAATACCAACTTTGACCAGTAGCAACGACTGGCTGTTGAACGTACTAATGAACGCATCGTAAATATTGCTCACCACAACTCGGCTGTTGGCGCTGGGGATGTTAGCAAGCACCGGCGGCTTAAACAGCGGGCCAACCAGCAAGCACAAGAAGCCCATAGCGGTAATCATGGCACCTTGCGCAAGGGCGATGATGTAGTAACGCGAACGATCACGAATATACGGATAGGCCAAAAGTAAGAAAGCAAGCACCGCAGCAATCGGACCAATCCACAAGAATGCCAAGCCATACTTATAGAAGTTCGGGATATTGTCGGCATCAACCAACACAATTTGGTCAGGCACTGCACTTACCTTTGCCTCTACATCACTATTAGTTTTACCTGCGATAGTGATCAATGACTCAAATACATTCTTCACACCGCTCAGATTCAGCACAATTGATTCACGCTCGTTCGAAGTAAGATACACCTGCAACCGGCTGACCGCAGTTTCGAGGATCTTATTAAACTGGTCGGTGCCTAGTAAACTACTGACCAACTTGCTCGCCGTTGGGCCGGCAATCTCTTTAATAATTGGCTGGTTTTGCAGCGCACGGTCGACAACTTCGTCAGCGATAGCCTGGCGGCTGCTTTCTGATGTAACCGAGGTGACTGCGATTTCGGTAAAGGTATTCGTGTCAAAGATGTTACGGTTGACCCAGTAGGCCGAGTTTGCAATCACCAACAGTAGTGATGCAAAAAAGCCAGTAATGATAAGTCTTCGCCAGAAAGCTGCCTGGGGAAGATTCTTTGTATTCTTTTTCGACTGTGCCATAAGTAATACTCCTTATTTGCCCTCATTATGCATCATAACTGCTACAATGAGAAGATTAAAAGCGGAGGGCACATGGAACTACTTGCACACCACACAGCAGAACACAGCTTCAACAGCAACCTGGTATTCGGGAGCTTGTTTATTATCGCTCTTGTTGTTCTGGGCATGTACGCAGCCCTGAAAGGGAGTAAAAAATGAGTGTCAGCCTACAAAGTGATGCCAAAAAAGTAACCGGCAAAGCAACAGCCGAAATGAAAGGCCCCGATGTATCGGGAACCGCCACCTTTACTGAATATGACGTTGACGGTGCGAAATATGTTCATCTCAAACTTGAGCTCAAGGGGAACCCAAAAACCTTAACTCCCGGTAAGCACGCCGTACACATTCACGAAAAGGCAGCCTGCGACTGCGAAGGCTTTAAGTGTGCCGGCGGCCACTTTGACCCAGGCCCCGCAGGCAATACCGACCCCGACGCTAACCACGGCTACCACGCCGGCGACCTGCCAAGTATCACCATCAACAGTCAGGGCGAAGGCGTGCTCGAAGCACTTACTACCCGCGTCACTCTATCGAAAGGCCCGGTTTCTATTATTGATACGCCAGACGGCACATCACTAATGGTACATGGCAACCCCGACCCGTACACACCCGGCGAATCAGGCTCTGGCCACAGCGGTGGCCCGCGTTTGGCCTGCGGCACTATAGCTGCTGCGTAGGCTCATTGCGACCATTAGCACACCCGTTCTGTGAGATAAATTACAGCGCGCTTCCGCCAACTCCTTTATGCTTAGAACGTAAAGCTAAAAGGTAAGGGGAGTAGCTATGAAACGACTACACATACAAACCAAAACCATGCAGGCCCAAGATGTTTACGACAACTGGGACGAGCTCTACGACGAAATTTCAGCAGAATGGAGGGCAAAGTCCAAGCGCATGCAGCTGCGCCGCTGGCACAAGTTACGCCATGCTAACCAGGTCGGTTAGTGTGAGTTAGCGTTGCTTCTTCTTTGACTTCGCAGCCGTCGGCTTCTTGCTGGCGGCTGTTTTGCTTACTGTCACAAAATAACTACGAACCTGAAAAATGATATACAAGCCAAGCACAGCCCAGGCAACATTCCACAGTAGCCCAAAGAATGAGCCGACACTTGGCAGCTGCAGCCACGCCACAAAGTTATAAACCAACAAAGCAAGTGCGCCAATGAACACCAAATCCCAGCCGCGCTTTTGCTTGTCTTTAAGTTTTGGCGTTGCAAGCCCCAGCAAAACAACATAGCCAACCAGCACAATGAAGGCAATCCAGCTAAAAAGCGCAAAGCGGCCGGCGTTGGCAGTAGTACCCACAACCGATACAAAGCCGAGTAACGGCAAGAAGAATAATGCCGAAAGCGTTCCTAATATAAAACCGATGAGCGTGAAAACCCAGGCGTAGTCGGCGATCCACTTACGTAAGCCCTCTGGCAATTGAAACGGAGCATTCTTAACCAATGCCTCGTCTAGTTTATTTTCGATTGATTGCAGGACAGACATAAAACCCTCCCAGGTATTTATCTATAGTTATAGCTTAAGCATACTGCTACTTCAACAACTTCGGCAAGAACTTTTTTTGATTAACAGGTACAATAAGAGTACCGATGGGGAAGTATGAAACAGAATTAGCACGCTTGAACGCTGCGCAGCGCGCTGCCGTAGAGCGGATACAAGGGCCGTTACTCGTTATTGCCGGGCCAGGTACCGGAAAGACGCAGCTGCTCAGCATGCGTACGGCCGAAATTCTTAAAAGAACTGATGTTTCTCCGCACAATATTTTATGTTTAACGTTTACTGAGGCGGCGGCGCGAAACATGCGCGAGCGGCTTACGAGCCTTATTGGCGAACCTGCGTACCATGTCGCAATACATACCTTTCACAGCTTCGGGAGCGACATTATTCAACGCTACCCGGAGTATTTTATGGATCAGCCGTTACTGACTGCTGTTGATGAGCTCAGCGCCTATCAATTACTTGCCGAAATTCTGGGTAAGCTACCGCACAGTAACCCCTTACATCAACAACTTGGTGAAGACTTCATTCACTTGCGAGCAGTAAGTGAGGCAATTGGTTGGCTTAAAAAAGCAGGCCTCAGCCCTAATGATTTACGTAAAATTGCCGTGAGCAATACTGCCTTTGTAGAATACGCGCAGCCGCTGGTGCAGCCAATATTCATAAACCCACCTGCGGCCAAAGCTTTACCAGGTTACAAAAAACTACTCGCCGATCTGCAGAAGTTCGTCGATTACAAACATAACGATTTAGCCCAACAATGCTGCAACGAACTAGCAGCAGCAATCGAAGCGACCGATCCAAGTGGTCGTTACGCTAAACCAGTTACCGAATGGCGTACCAAGTGGCTCACCCAAAATCGTGTCAAAACCTGGTTGCCAAAAGATCATAAATACACCCGTAATCTTGCAGCACTGGCAGATGTGTACGAGCAGTATCAGCAAGCACTCGCCGAAAAGGGTTGGTACACCTACGACGATATGATCTTGCGGACTATTCGCGCACTCGAAGAACACGAAGAACTGCGGCTCACTTTGCAAGAGCAGTACCAATATATTATGGTCGACGAATATCAAGACACCAACGGCTCGCAAAATAAGCTACTCGAGCTTCTGGCTGATAACCCCGTAGACGAAGGCCAGCCAAACCTCATGGTAGTAGGCGACGACGACCAAGCAATTTACCGGTTCCAAGGGGCAGAAATGTCGGTGATGTTGGGCTTTTTAGAACGATGGCAAAATGTTGAACAAGTGGTGCTCACCGAGAACTACCGTTCGGGAACTGAGCTGCTTGAGCTTAATCGCAGCATTATCGTACAGGGTGAAGACCGGCTTGAAGACCACGTGAAGACCATCAGCAAAGTTCTGGTTTCGGGCCAGCAAAATGTGCCTGCTGCTAGCCTAACCCAGGTGCAGGCGACTTCAGAAATCGACCAGTATGCATACGTTGCCAGTGAAATTACAACGCTCATTGCAAAAGGTGCTCAACCAAGCTCAATCGCAGTGCTTGCACCGAAACACAGCTACTTACAAGATCTTGTGCCATATCTTTTTGATAAAAAGCTGCCAGTAAGCTACGAGCGTCGTGAGCATATTTTGCAGCAGCCACACATTGTTGAGCTTATAAACCTTGCGAAGCTCGTAGATGCCGCATCGCAAGCAGACTGGGAACAAGTAGACACACTTATGCCAGTGGTGCTCACTGCCGAATATTGGGGAATTGACCCACTCGATATTTGGCACATATCGGTCGAGGCTTACCGCTCTAAAAAACTCTGGCTTGAAATTATGCTCAAGAGCAGCAACCAAACACTACAGCATTTTGCCCAAGCTATTCCCGTGCTAGCACAAGGCACAACTCATATGCCGCTCGAGGGCGTACTCGACCAATTGCTTGGCAATCAGGCTATTAAACTTTCGGACGACACGAGCTGGCATATACCATATCGCAGCGCATATTTTAATGAGAAGCGCCTCCAGACGTCTGCTCAAGAATACTTCGTTTTACTCGGGCAGCTCACTAGCTTACGTGAAAAATTGCGGGAATACCGCCCGGGTGAGCCAATGAATCTGCGAACATTCGTGGAATTCGTAGCACTCTATGAACGAAGCAAACTGCCGCTGCTCGATACTAATCCGCATGCCAGTACAACAGATTCGATTGAGCTCATGACCGCCTATAAAGCAAAGGGGCTGGAGTGGGACACGGTATTTGTTTTAGGGTGCACCGACGAAATCTGGGGTACGCGTGCCCGGGGCAGGCACAGCAGCTTGAGCTTACCCACCAACCTTGCCTGGATTAAACCCGCGCAAGACTCAAACGACGATCACTTACGTCTATTCTACGTAGCGCTTACACGTGCAAGACATGCCCTATACTTAACGAGCTACGCAAAAACGCTTGCCGGCAAACAGACGACTCCAGTTGCGTGGCTGACTGCAGAAGACATACCGTTGCCAGCAGCCAAAGAACTGCCTAAAGCATCAACCGCCGAACTCATTCATACGCAAGAGATTCAATGGGGCATCACACCCCAGCAACATACCAGCCTGCAGGATAATCTGCGGCCATTCCTCGAAACTTATAAACTCAGCGCCACGCACCTCAATACGTTTGTCGACCTTACCAAAGGTGGGCCAAAGCATTTCTTCTACCGGCACATGTTGCACTTTCCAGAAGCCAGTGTACCGAGCGCAACGTTTGGTTCTGCCATACATCAGACACTGCACTACTTGCATACCGGGCTTACCAAAACCGGTACTTTACCCAAACTGGCTGGCGCTCAAAAAATCTTTCGAGCAGAACTGCTGGCTTCGCATTTGGCAGCCGATGAAAAACAGCGCCTGCTTGGCAGAGGAGAAAGTGCGCTCGCCCAGTTCTACGAAACATATAAAGGACAGTTTAGGCCGAGCGACAAAAGCGAATGCAGCTTTGCCAACGAAGGCGTCATCGTAGGGAAGGCACGACTAACCGGAAAGATTGACCTCATAAAAGATCTTGGCAACAATAAACTCGCAATCATCGATTATAAAACCGGCAAGCCTATGGCCGATTGGAAGGCTCGCGAAGATTACTCGAAGGTACGTGCACATTTATATCAGCAGCAGCTTGCCTTCTATCATTTCTTGGCCAAAGGGTCGGCACATTTTGGCACGAATAGCATAGAGCAGACTGCGCTACAGTTTGTTGAGCCTAACGAAGACAACGAAATACTGCGTCTTGAATATCATGTAACACCGCAAGACCTGGAACGACTTGAACAGCTTATTCAAGTGGTGTGGAAGCACATTATGGAACTCGATTTCCCCGACACCAGCAGTTACTCGCTCGACCTCAAAGGAGTAAAGCAATTTGAAGACGACCTGCTGAAGGGTATACTGTAGCCATGAATAAAATTACCTATCAATCGAACCCTTTTAAATCGGCCTTCCATGGTTTAGACTTACTCTTCAAAATTAATCAAATCCCCGCAATTATTATTCTGGCTTTTTCGTACGTTGGGATATTTATGCAGGGGGCACCAACCACATTCTGGAACCCTTTCGCTGAGGGCAGCGACCAGCTATCGGGCGGCGTTATCGCTCTCATAGTCACAGTCGTCGCAATCTTGGCACTTACTGCCCTTGTGGTGTCGTTCTTTATTGGAGTTTTCGTGAGCGGCATTACCGGTTTTGTGGCTTACAAAACCATTCGCGGCGAGAGCACTACCATCGGCGAAGCGTTCCATGAAACCTTGCGTCGTTTTTGGTCAATTGCATACGTGCTTGTTATCGCCGGCTTAAAGATATTTGGCGGGCTCCTACTGTTTATTGTTCCGGGTGTTCGCGCTGCGCTTCGTTACCAAATGGCAGTCATCCCGCTATTCGACGAAAACCTTTCGGGCAAGGTAGCCCTGCAGCGCGTGAAGTTCCTCACAAAGGGGCATATTCTTGAACTGTTTGGCATTCAGACCGTTGCCGTGCTTATCTTTCCGATCAGCTCGCTCATGCAGCTTGGCGGGCATGTGGTTCTATATCCGCAGCTCAAAGATATTAAAGACCATAATAAGCCAAAGCCCAAGGTTCATTGGTTGAACTACTTGGGCTTTGTGCTGATTGCGCTGTGGCTTATCGCCACCAGCCTCATCATGTGGCTTATTGTATGGCTCGTACAACGAGCAAACTAGCTATTTCTTTTTCGTCGTCTTCTTCTTGGCAGGAGCTTTAACTGCCTTTTTAGCTGGAGCAGCTTTTACCGCTTTTACTGGCCCGGCCACTACGGCCGCTGCTTTTGGAACAAATACGTATGCGTACAGAACCGCACCGACGATACCACCGATAAGTGGGCCGACTACGTATGGGGTGCTCCATGATTCTACACCAAGCGCGATAGCCGGGTTGGCAATACCGTTTGAACCGATCGAAGCGATCAATGCACCAGCAAAGATAGCACCACCGATGGTTGCTGCTTGCTTAATACCCTTGTACCCGAGGTACACTGCAGCAGAGATAACGAACACGATGATGAACCCACCAATCGCTTCGGCGATAAGCACGCGCCAATCAAATGCCTTAGTGCCTGCGGTGAGCGGCTGATTGGTAAGATATTCGTAGAGCTGTAGTGCCGCAAAACCACCAGCCAACTGCGCAACGATGTACGAGATTGCCTGAATAGTAGAGATCTTTCGCGTGACCCAAAAACCCGCGCTGACTGCTGGGTTGAAGTGTGCACCTGATACTGAACCAACCGCCAAAGCAAAGGCCGCGGCCGTTAAGCCCACGCCACCTGCCAGGAAGTAAGAGTATCCTACACCCGATTTACCAATTGCTAATAGTGTTGTGGTCAAGGCGATTACACCAAAGAACTCGGCCAGGACCATGGCAATTCTTCTTTTGCCAAACATAGAAACCCTCCAATTTATTTAT
>CAYNBU010000013.1:9609-21361 GCA_964395925.1 uncultured Candidatus Saccharibacteria bacterium | reverse complement strand
GAATACCAACGAAGTCGAAACAAAAGGGCCGTTGCAGCTGAATGCGGTGCTGGCAAACGTTGATGAACAGACCGGCTTAGCTACGAGCGTTACCCATATCCGCCAAACTGTAGATGCATAAATAGGTTGTAATTAAATCAACGAATCTGAATAAAATACTTGACAAACCAACAGATTAACCATAAGCTCGAAACAAGTACTTTAAACAACAAAAACGAGGGGAAACAAACATGAAAAAACACAAACTGTTATTAGCTGCCTTTGGCTTTGTAGTGAGCTTGGGTGTTGCACTTGGCGTTACGAGTGGCAACGCTTTTGCTGAGGTGCGAACCTGGGACGGCGGCGGGGTTGATAACAACTTTGCAACCGCAGCAAACTGGAGTGACAACACTGCACCGGTGAATGGCGACAGTATTGTGTTGCCTTACGGCGTTATTATGTCTGGTTGTTCTGGCTCGACAAACTACACGCTCAATAACGACCTCAACGCAAGCAACGTGACACTAGCGGGTATTACGACAACAGGTAATAAACCGGAGGGCTGTTTAGGAAATGTCATTATTGACGGTAACGAAGTTAAAGTTTCTGGTAATATTGTGGGGAATTCAGGCGGCCCATATACATTCCCATGGCTGACAATTAATGCCCCAATTACGGCTACCAGCAATCTGACTATAATCACAGTTAGGTCAGATTCGTCTCTTTCAATCGGAGGAAACACTGTAACTCTAACAAACAGTAGTTTTGAGGGCGGAGCGAGTGGTACTGGTACGCTGACCCTAGCAAGTAACCTGACGGGTGGGGCTGGTGGAGGATGTAGCGACACAGCTTTCTCGTATCCGTTTGGTGGGGACAGCTCTGGCTTTAGCGGATCGGTTGTTATTAATAGCGGCGGTAGTTTGAGCGTAACTTCAAATGCGAACGACCTTGCGCATGCAGCAGCCAGTATCACAGTCAATAATGGTGGTTGGCTCTGGTTTGGTGCTTCGTCTGGCGAAAGCTACACATTCAACAAGCCGATAACGTTCAATGGCGGAAATCTAGGTGCAAGTCAATATACCTGCGGAGAGTCTTCGAACACGACAATCACACTTACCGGCACATTAACACTCAATCAGAACATTGAAGTATCGCTATATCGTACGAACCTGCATGTAACAAGTACTGATGGTTCAGGTAGCCTGAGCATGATGCCAGGGCTTACAGGGACAGCAGTGTTGATCTTGCCAAGTGGCCAACAACTTACAAGCCCGGTAGAGACAATTGTTATCGATGATAGTAATAAAAGTAGTTACTGTTTTAGCCCACAAGGCTTCACGAGTGCGGTGCCAAAAAATCATCGCTATGTTGTAAACATTACTTGTGACGGTAATGCTACGACGTCCACTTTGGTTGATGGTATATTGGCAGGTAACGGTAGTATGACTCGATCAGTACTTATTAGGTCAGGCGGCACCATCTCACCTGGACAGAGTCCTGGGACATTGACGGTGGGTTGGCTCAGTTTTGAAGAGGGTGGTACATATGAATTCGAAGTACTAAGTGCCGAACCTGGTCAGTACGACCAGGTTGTAGCAAATGGTGGCGTTGTGCTTGGTAACGGTACGCTGAATACGGTACTGCTTGAAGGCTATAACCTGAGTGCTGGCCAACAACTGGTCATCATTAATAACACAAGCAGTAATCCGGTAGATGGTACCTTCAAAGATCTCCCCGAAGGTGCAAACTTCGAAGTAGATGGCGTACTCTTTAGCATTAGCTATGTTGGCGGTGACGGTAACGATGTAGTGCTTACTGTCGTGAATGCTCCCGATGCTCCTGACACTGGTTTTGCATTGCTCGCCAACAATCCAGTCGCTGTACTGGGCGCATCAACCGTTTGTGCTGGCGCAATCCTGTTCATCGCTCGTCGCTACGGGCTCTTGGCAAAAATCTAGCTCTCTCACCAACCGTTCAAACAAAACCTAAAAAACAAACTACAAAAACATGTCACAAAAAGTAACCACTGGTTTAGATAATCCTGACTTGGCCAACCGGCTGCGAAGTTATCGGTCTCGGCCAGCAGCGCCCGTGGCAGCGCGTGGTCAGGTGCGGCATTTGCGCCAAACGACGGTAGACAGTTGGAACGATGTGTATATTAAGCCAGAAGTGGCACAGCTTGTGCCTGCTGCACAGCCGGAGCCAGTGCAAGAAGAGCCTGCCCCTGTTGAGCCACCGGTCGTAGACGAACCAGAAACGGTACCTGAATCTCCTGCCTCGCGTGAGCCCGAGATCTCGTTCGAAAAACAGTTCACGCAACAACCACCAGCATCAGCTGAGCCACCCAAAAAGCACACACCCAAAAAGCGACCCAAGGGTCTTTGGATGCGTCGCGCATTAGTGGGCATGGCCGTTACCGTCTTTTTAGTTGGCGCAGGTGTTGCAATACAGGGCTTCTTATTGAATCGTCAGATTGGTTCTGGGCATGCTGCTGCGCAATCTAATAGTGAGCAGCAAGATCCTGACGAAGCTGAACCAACAGAAGATGACATCAACTCATATGTGGTGGCTCCCGATATGCCACGCTTTATTTCGATTCCTAAGTTTGGCACAAAGTCGCGTGTACGTGCGGTTGGCGTGGATGCTAGCAACAAGCTCCAGGCACCGGCAAATATTTACGACGCTGGTTGGTTTAGCGAGACCGTGAAGCCGGGTAGCCCCGGCGGTACAAGCTTAATTGACGGGCACGTTTCGGGCTGGACACAAAAAGGTGCTTTTTACCGCCTAAAGGATTTGGCAGCTGGCGACCAGATAATTGTCGAGCGGGGAGATGGTAAACAGATTTCGTACCGTGTGGTGGCAACCGAAACCCACGATGTGGCAACGATGGATATGTCACGGGCGCTACTTTCAAAGAATACCGCCAAGCACGGCCTTAACTTAATTACCTGTACCGGCCAAGTAAAATCGGGTACCAACGACTACGATCAGCGTTTGCTCGTTTTTGCCGAAGCCGAATAGTATAGTAACGGGGCTAGCTTTTTAGCGCTCGCTACGGTATAATTCGCTCTGTTTTACAGCTTAAAACACCATCGGGGTGTGGCGCAGTTGGCTAGCGCGCGCGGTTTGGGACCGTGAGGTCGAAGGTTCGAGTCCTTTCACCCCGACCATAAAGAACCTTATTCGAACGAAAGATCGCTCGTGCGGTCTTTTTTGTTTTTGCTTATGCTTGCAACCATGTACGGGCTATCATACTATTGCTTTATGGCCGAACAAACAGCACCTCGTAAAGCATCAAACTTAGAAGTGGCGAGTCACAGCCTGTTTTGGTTAGCAGCAGAGCATTATACTGGTCGGTTATCAAGGAACGAAACCAATGCAACGAAGTACCTAAAGAACCGGCGTGTAAGTTGCGAGACAACTCCGCCCGCCGGTCATATACGAATTCATGATCTTACGCTCGGTGGTAATAGGCGAACAACTCGCATCGACTTTTTTAATGAAGAAATCTTTGGAGGCCTCTTGGCAATACAGGCTTTAGAGGTTGTCACGCTCCCGGTGGATCCTGAGCTGCAAGCCGCAGAGTTCGGGGATCTGGAGCCAGAACTGGCTGCATATCCGGCAAAGTTCGAAGCTAACGCTCAAGCCTTTACTACAACAGAGACCCCGGCGCGACGTGTGGCAGCAGCTCTGTACCAGGCAGCCTATGTATTGACTCGCGGTCAAACCGCTCACCAGTAAAGTTCTCGCTAAGCATACAAATGGGCGTACAATAAGAATATGAGTTTGTTGATAGCACTAGCTGTTACGTTCTTAATTGTGGCTTTCGCTGAGGTGCTGTGGCATACCAAAAAGATCCGGGGCGAAACGGCGCGTAAGTTTGTGCACATTACCGTCGGTACATTCGTAGCCTTTTGGCCATACTTTATGGATTGGCACGAAATTCAACTGATGAGCTTAGCGTTTATTATCGTCATCGCTATCTCGTGGAAGGCGAATGTGTTCCGCGCGGTACACAACGTGAAGCGTCGTACCTGGGGAGAGCTGCTGTTTCCGATTGGGATCGGCATGAGCGCATTAATTATGCCGCCTCCACTCATCTTCACGGCGGCAATTCTACACCTTTCGCTGGCTGATGGTTTTGCCGCGCTTGTCGGCCTCAAGTACGGCAAGGTTCATAGATATAGCATCCGCAACTACAGTAAGAGCATCGCAGGAACCGTTACGTTCTGGCTTATCTCTACCGCAATTATTGTAACGACTGTTGCACTGAGCCCGAATGGCCTGAGTTGGCCGCTCGTGCCGCTTTTGGTGTGGTTGCCGTTGGCGGCAACGCTGGTAGAGAACGTGGCGGTTGCTGGCACCGACAACATCTTTGTGCCGCTCCTCGTGATCGCGGTACTGCAGGCTGCAAAGATTACCTAGACACTTGCGGGACGATTGGCAAGACGCTTGAGCTGCTGGTTCTTGCGCCACGACCCGTGGGCGCGCAGGGCATTGAGGATGACGACCACGTCGACGACTTCTTGCAAGAGCGCACCAGAAACAGGCGAGAACCTACCTGTTGCGTAAATGAGCATCAGACCAACACTAATGATGATGCCAATCAGGATGCTTTGCTTGGCAATAAAGAATGAGCGTTTGGCAACATCTACAGCAGTAGCTACGCGACCAAGGTCGTCGAGCATAATGACAACATCTGCAGATTCACTGGCCGCAGCCGAACCTTTGGCGCCCAGCGCGATACCAACGTCTGCAGCAGTCAACACAGGAGCATCGTTCACGCCGTCACCCACAAAGGCCACAGGCTTATTGGGTGCATCTTCAACGATCTGTAGCTTTTCGCCAGGGAGGGCATTGGCGTGAATATCAGTTACGCCAAGCTTCTTGCCGATAGCATTCGCGGCAGCGCTGTTGTCGCCAGTGATCATCATGATGCTCCGCACGCCAAGTTGTTTGAGGCGCTGCAGGGTTGCCTTGCTCTCGGGCCGTGGTTCATCAGTAAACTGAATGGCTCCGGCAAGTGTGCCGTCGACCGCAACCAGCACGCTGGTAGTTGCTACTTTCTGGGCAGCAGCAGGAATAGCCACGCCCTCACGCTCCAACAGAAGTGCATTACCAACCAGGACTTCTTGGCGATTAACCATACCTCTCAAACCATAGCCAGCTTCTTCACGGGCCTGCTTTACCTTGGTGAGCTTCACTTTGCCGTCGACGGCAGCGTTTACAATCACATGAGCTAACGAGTGGTTAGAGTTCCGCTCCAGGCTACCAGCAGCCTGGAGTATGTCGGTTCGTTTGAACTTACCGTAGGTAACAATTTTACTAATGGTTGGCTTGCCATAAGTGAGCGTGCCGGTTTTGTCGAAAGCCACAGTGCGCACTTCGGCCAGCTTTTCGAGGGCAGAGCCAGTCTTAATAATGATGCCGTGCTTGGCGGCTCGGCTCATGCCCGAGATCAGGGCGATCGGCGCCGCAAGCAACAACGGGCACGGTGTTGCCACCACGATTACCTGCAAGAAGCGCATGGGGTCGCCAGACATAATCCACACGCTCGCCGCAATAATGTAAGCAATAATAGTGAACGGAATACTATAACGGTCGGCCAAGCGCACGAACGGTGCCTGGTGGCTGGAGGCGCTTTTTACGAGCTTGATGATTTGTTCGTATTGGCTGTCTGCGGCAACACGTAGCGCCTTCACGGTAATCACGCCGTCGAGGTTAACGGTACCACTCAGCAAGGTATCGCCAACGACTTTGTCGACTGGTAAGCTTTCGCCGGTGAGGCTGGCTTCGTCTACGCTGGTAGCGCCTTCTAAAATGACGGCGTCAACCGGAATTAATTCGCCAGGTTTTACGATGAGTTTGTCGCGTACCTGTACTTTGCTGGCCAAAATTTGCGTAACTTTGCCGCCCTTCAACAAGTTAGCTTTGCGTGGTGCCCGCGCAAGCAAGTCGGTGAGCTCGCTTTTGGCGCGCTTTTCGGCGTAATCTTCGAGGGCTTCACCACCGGTGAGCATCAATACGATAATAATGGCTGCCCAGTATTCGCCCAGCAGCAAAGAAGCGATAATGGCGGTGGCAGCCAGGATGTCAATGCCGTATTTGCCGTCGCGTACATCTTGCAACATGCCCCATACCAGCGGAATGGCGTTGAGCCCGGCGGTTACGCCCAATATAATGTTGGACCACAGGGTTAGGCCGTTCAGCGCCAAAATACCACCGGCAATAATGGCGATGACAGTAATCCCAAACTCACGGTATTCTTTAAAAAAATGGACAGTCTTCTTCAACACGGGGCTGTTTTTCCTCTCTTTTTCAGTCGTTTTCTTATGCTTTTATTATACCAGACAAGACCAGGGGCGCGCTATCTGATACAATACTGCTTATGGCAGTATGGTTATGTTTACGCTGGTGGTATACCGCTGGTTGGCAGTGGGCGTTCAAGCGTGCCCTTGTGCAGCGTCTGCGGTGGTGCAACGACACGTTTTCTATAGCACCGTTACTCCGTACCTTATTTGCACCGTTTAAACAGACAAAATCTCAGGGCAACGGTTCGTTGGGGGCGATGTTCCGCGCCTCTATTGATAACTTGGTGTCGCGGTTTGTAGGGCTCATTGCGCGGTCATTTATCATAGTTGCCGGGCTTATTTGCGCTGTATTCGTACTTATTACCGGCGTGCTCTTTATAATACTCTGGCCTTTTATACCGCTGGCGCTGCCGATAGCACTTGGCTTTATGATTTCAGGAGTAGGGCGATGAACGACACCAGCATTGTGCTTGATACTAAAACCCCGCGTGCTATAAAGGCGCGTCTGGCTAAGCTGTTCGACAATAGTGTGCTCCGCACGTTGCTGTGGCTGCTCGTGGTTGTAATTTTTGTAGTGTGGGGCTGGGCGGTGTTTATCGAACATATCATGATTGCGCACCTGTTGATTGCGGGGGCTGGGTTTATTGCCAGCGTATTGTTTTGGTACTACGGTGAGCTCGAAGACTTGCCGGCTATTCAGAATCTCGAAACTGCTCAAGTAACTGATTTAAGTGCCGTGATGAGTCGTCAACTTTTGGCACGAATGCGCCCCAACATGACGCCGCTTGGTTTTGCAAAAGTGGTCGCTACTCAAGACGGCGGATATTTCTTTGGTTCGCGCTTTGGCCTGGGCAAGGAGTTTTTGCAAACGAGCATGCCCGACGAATCAAAATATACGCCGCTGGTTTTGCAGTGCATTCTCGATACTGCGCGCACCACTCATAGCAAAGAGATCGACTCGGCCGTGCTGGTAGCTGGCCTGATCTGCGCTATTCCCGATTACGAAAATGTGCTGGCCCGGCTTGAACTCGATGGTGATGACGTTTTGGGTGGTGTCGACTGGTACCATCATATTACCGAGATGCGAGTTCGCTACCGCAACCGTAAGCCGGTTGGCGGTATTGGCCGCGATTTGAGTTTTGGATGGGCACCTTTGCTCAACCAGGTCGGCCACAATATGACGCAAACGTTACAAAATGGCGGGCTGCTGAACCGTGTAGTGGCAAGTCGTGCCCAGACGATTGACCAGATTTTGCATCTGTTAGCGCAGCCCGGTAATCGAAATGCGGCACTGGTTGGAGACCCGGGCGTGGGCAAAACAACGCTGGTGTATTCGGTCGCTCAAAAACTACTACAAGAACCTAAAGAAGTGCCGCAAAGCCTGCGGTTCCAGCAACTGATTGAACTTGATGCTTCCAGCTTGATTGCAAACGCGCGGGGCAGGGGCGAGCTCGAGGGGCTG
This sequence comes from uncultured Candidatus Saccharibacteria bacterium, assembly GCA_964395925.1. Lineage (GTDB taxonomy): Bacteria > Patescibacteriota > Saccharimonadia > Saccharimonadales > JAUPVS01 > CAYNBU01. The sequence goes on along the minus strand of CAYNBU010000013.1, from coordinate 13,609 downwards.
CTGATTCATATCTTTAACGAAGCGATTGCTGCCAAGAACGTGATTATCTTTCTGGATGAGGCGCAGCTCTTTTTGAAGGATGGCACGGGTTCGGTTGATCTGTCGAACATTCTTGCGCCGATCGTGGAAGGCGGGGCGCTCAAGCTCATTCTGGCGGTGAATAGCCAGGAGTGGCTGCGGCTTTCGCAAACGAATGGCAGCCTGGCACGTTCGCTGAACCGGGTGGTGGTGAATGAACTCAACATGGATGAAACAGTGCAGGTTATCGAAGACCAGACATTGATGATCGAGGGCAAACACCAGGTGATCCTCATGAACCAGGCTATAAAAGAGGCCTATAAGTTGGCGGAGCGGTTCATTCATGAGCAGGCCTTTCCGGGCAAGGCGATTAAGTTGCTCGAAACGGCTACCGGGTTTCCTGAACAGCAACATTTTGTAACGGCCCAGTCGGTGCAGCAGGCGGTCGAGAAATCATTTGATATTAAGGTGCAGAGCGCCAACACAGTCGAAGAAAAAGACACACTACTAAACCTAGAAGACCGTATTCACCAGCGTATGATCAACCAAACGCGAGCCGTGAAGTTGGTGAGTGATGCGTTGCGCCGCGCGCGAAGTGGTGTGCGGAATGCTGCGCGCCCGATTGGCACATTCCTATTTTTGGGGCCGACAGGTGTTGGTAAAACGGAGCTCGCCAAGGCGCTGGCCGACAGCTACTTTGGCGGTGAAGACCGCATTGTGCGTATCGACCTGAACGAATTTTCTCATCCCGATGATACTAATCGTTTGCTAGCTGTTGGGGCGACAGATCCGTATAGTTTGTGTGCGCAGATTGCCAAACAGCCGTTTAGCGTTGTGTTGCTCGATGAAATCGAAAAAGCGCACCCGAATGTACTGAATCTTTTGCTGCAGTTGCTCGACGAGGGCCAACTGCGCGATGCCCAGAACAAGCCGGTTAGTTTTAGGGATGCCATTATCATCGCTACCAGTAACGCTGGTGCCGATCGCATTCGCGCCCACATTGAACAGGGCGAACAGCTGGAGCAGTTCGAAGAACAATTTGTGAATGAACTGATTAACGCTAACTTATTCCGGCCTGAGTTCTTAAACCGTTTTGACGAAATTATTCTGTTTAGGCCACTCACTAAAGAAGAACTGATGCAGGTAGTCGATCTGCTACTTGCGGGCATTAATAAGACCCTAGCATCGCGCAAGATTAGCGTGGCGCTGACTCCTGCTGCTAAGAGCTTGCTGGTGGATAAAGGGTATGACCCGCGCTTGGGTGCCCGCCCACTTCGCCGCACGGTGCAGCGTTCGGTCGAAAACGTCATTGCGCAGCGCTTACTTGGCGACCAGGTTTCGGCTGGTCAAACCATTCAGCTTGATGCACCAGAACTCGAGCAGGTGCTTTCCGAACGATCCTGATCTGGTATAATAGGCGAGTTCGTGCGGGTGTAGTGAAGGGATTATCACGCTAGCCTTCCAAGCTTGAGTCGCGAGTTTGAATCTCGCCACCCGCACCAATTTACGAAGTACTAAAATATCCCGATCAGGGATATTTCTGCTATTATGCATGATATGAACAAGCAGGCTTTAGACCATTCAATCGATTTTATTAAGTCATGGTTACGGTTTCGGTATGAGCGCGAAGAGGTGCCCGGCTTCGCAGTAGCTATCGCACACAAAGGCAAGCTGCTCATGAACAAAGCCTATGGCTACGCCAATATAGAAAATAAGACAAAACTTACGACCGATCACATTTTTCGCATTGCTTCTCACTCGAAGACGTTTACTGCCACAGCACTGATGCAGCTCCAAGAACAGGGCAAGCTGCGTATAGATGATTATGCGGTCGATTACTTACCGTGGCTTAAAAAACACACCGACAAAAGGTGGCACAAAGTAACGCTGCGGCAACTTATGTCTCACGGAGCTGGTGTTATCCGTGATGGGCTCAATGCAGATTACTGGCAACTCGAGCGGCCATTCCCTACAGAGCAAGAGCTCAAAAAAGAGATCCTCGAAGCCAATCTTGTTATTGATACAAATACAAAACTTAAATACTCCAACTTTGGGTATTCATTGCTTGGTATGGTGATTGAGGCTGTTTCGGGCATGTCATATAACGATTATGTTACCGAACATATCGTAAAAGTGCTCGATCTTCAGAATACTGGGCCTGAGTTCACAGCCAAAATGGGCGATAAAACGGTAACTGGCTACACCAGACGAGATGTAAACAAAGCTCGTTTGCCCATAGCGCACATTAACACCAAGTCTATGGCTGCGGCCACCGGGTTTTACTCCACGGCAGAAGACCTCTGTACGTACTTTGCTGCCCAGTTTGTTGGCTCTGGTAAGTTGCTAGACGACGAATCTAAAAAGGAAATGCAGCGTGTGCAGTGGCACGCCAAAGTGCCTGGTCAAAATAATCACGAAGATTATGGTCTTGGCCTAGCGCTTGAAGAGTTGAAGAAGCGCAAAACAATAGGTCATGGCGGGGGTTTTCCTGGTCACATTACTCAATCTATTGCTGACCCCAAAGACGAGCTTGTGGTCGTGGTGCTGACTAACTGTTTGGGTGGCCCGTCAGACGCAATTGCAAAGGGTATCTACGGTATTATTGATTACTTCCAGGAAAATACACCGAGCACGAAGCCGAAGCACGATATGAGCAGACTAGAAGGTCGTTATATGAACCTGTGGTCAATGACAAACATTGTAGTGACCGGTGATAAGGTTGTGGCTACCTTCCCAAATACGTGGTGGCCGCTTACCAACCCTGAAGAGCTTGAATACGTTAATGACACCACGCTCAAGGTGACGAGTACTAGCAGCTACGACTCAGAAGACGAACTGGTGCATTTCGCATTTAAGGATGGTGCTGTTGAGTCGGTTAATTACAACGGTTCGACCATGTGGCCCGAAGCAGCTTGGCTCAAAAAACAAGCGAGCCGAGATGTAGTCGAATAGTCGATGAAACAATACGAAAAATAAAAGTGCGCTCTGGTACGATTCGTATATCGTACGAAATACACTAGAGGGAGTGAGGCTGGGGGTTGTATGTACAGCTCCCAGCCTGCGCTTTCGGCTTACAGCAGCTTCAACATCACCGTCTTGCCGCCCACTAACTCATGCTCCTCAAAGCCGAGCTTTTGAGTCAGCTTTTTGCCGTGCTCGTTACACTTTGCAATGAAGCCGTGGTGCTCATGCTCGTGAACAGCCTGCTCGGCAGAGGCTAAATGAATGAGTGCTTCAGCTGTCGAAAAGCCAACGCCCCATCCGCGAGCCCACGGTGCCGCAATCAGTGAGCCTACCACCGCTAGCTTTTTGCTGTCATGTTCTTCGAAGCCAGTTACGGCAGCGTAGGCCGCAACTTCAACATGCTGAACTTGGTGTGGCGTCCAGTACTCGGCAACGGTAGCAATACTCAGCGGGTGTTTCTTGATGACCTGCGGGGTAAGCAAGTTCATAGTCTCATCACGAGATACTCTGCACAGCTCAGCAAAGTTAAGCGGGAAATTCTCACCCGTATTGTAGTCGTAATATGTCGCATCTGGCGACATAAGAAAAGTTTCGTAACCTATCATAGTAAATCCTTTCAAATAAAAAACGCCCCGTTGACGGAGCGATGAAAGGCTTACTAATTTTTCTTACACACTACAAGCATCGCTCCCGTATATACGAGCACGGCGAACCTGGCAGATGTTTGTAAAACAGAGCATATCATTATATAACACTACTATCGTGCAGCTGTCAAGCGGGTCATCACAAACAATTATTAAATACCTCTTAAGTTTCTGGACATGCGTAAAATCTGCCTGCTAGAATGTGTGCATGACCACAAAGGATCACCTCGATGCTATTAGTAAGCAGCTCACGCTACATGGTGAGTTGCTTTCATCGCAGGGCAAACAGCTCGCACTGCAAGGTGAACGGCTCGCATCACAAGGTGAACAACTTGCATCGCAGGCTGAGCAGCTCGTATCGCAGCGCGAACAGC
>CAYNBU010000013.1:0-9509 GCA_964395925.1 uncultured Candidatus Saccharibacteria bacterium | reverse complement strand
CAAGGTGAACAACTTGCATCGCAGGCTGAGCAGCTCGTATCGCAGCGCGAACAGCTTGCATTACAGCGCGAACAACTCGCCATGCACAGCAAACAACTTGCATCACATGACAAGCAGCTTGAGCGTTTAATGACTGTGATGATACAGCGGTTTGACCGTATCGAGGCAGTGCTCGAAACTAAGGCCGACAAGGTAGATCTCGACAGAGCTATTGATACGCTTGACGCCGTGATGAAACGCCAGGAAGAGTGTGAAATCGAGCGTTTAGCGATGGGGCATCAAATGAACCGTACTGAAAGCTGGATCGAGCAGGCTGCCGATAAAATCGACCTCAAATTCGTATAACAGGCGGTTTTTGCTATAATTCACCACAGTGTCACCGAAGAGTGATACATGCCCTGGTAGCTCAGTTGGATAGAGCAGGAGACTTCTAAGCTCAAGGTCGTAGGTTCGAGTCCTACCCGGGGCACCAGTACTTGTAACAGAGGTAAATTTACGGTATAATCATCGCGTTATGGCGGGTGTAGCTCATCTGGTTAGAGCGTCGGGTTGTGGTTCCGAAGGTAGTGGGTTCGATCCCCATCACTCGCCCCACATACGAAAATTAAAGAGGCCTCATGCAAGGCCTCTTTTTTATGAAAGGGCTAGAGTTCGTGAATAACCGTGATCTTGGCGCCCAGCGAGTTGAGGCGCTCGGCAATATCTTCGTAGCCGCGGTTGATGGTATACACATTGCGAAGCATACTCGTGCCGTCGGCCGCGAGCATCCCGATCAGCAGTAGGCTGGCCGGGCGCAAGGCTGGCGGGCACACCACATCAGCCTTATGGAAAGTTGTGGGCCCCTGAATATAAATACGGTGCGGGTCAGCCAGCTCGACATTCATGCCGACCTTGGTCATTTCAGTGTAGTAGATGGCGCGATTTTCGAACATCCAGTCGTGGATGAGTGTGCGGCCCTTGGCAACACCGGCGATCGGTACAAAATACGGGATGTTGTCGGGGTTAATACCGGGCCACAAGTTGGGGTGTAATTTATCGACGGGAGCCTTGAGCAGCCCGTTATGTTTGTCGATGGTAACGTCTGCCAACTCAATAGCGCCGTTGTCAGATGCGTATTCTTTCGAAACAGTAAACGGCAAGCCCATAGTTTTGAGCTTGAGCAGCTCCAGGCCGATCCAGTTAATAGGCACACGCTTGATGGTTAGGCGTGAGTTTGTAGTCACGGCTGCTGAAATGAAGAACATTGCCTCGATAGGGTCTTCGGTTGGTGCAAAGGTCAGGTTCTTTTTAATGAACGGTACGCCGGTAACTTCCAGAATCGGCGAACCGACGCCTTTAATCTTGACACCAAGCTTTTGCAGGAAGGCGCACAGGTCTTGCACCATGTAGTCGGCGCTGGCTCCCTGAATAATCGTAGTACCTTCGGTGCGGGCGGCAGCCATCAGAGCGTTGTTGGTAACGGTGTTGCCTTGTTCGTACAGTACGACGCGGCTATCCGGCGCTGTTTTTGCCACGACTACTTCGTAATGGCCGGTTTTGGCGGCCACACTCACACCAAATCGTTCAAGCGCAAATAGGTGAGGGGCTACAGTACGGGCGCCAAGTTTACAGCCACCAGCATACGGAATATTAAACGACTTATATTCGTGCAGCAGCGGCCCAAAGAACATCAAAACGCTACGTGTTGCGCGCGCGGCCTTGACGTTAATGTTCTTGAGATCAAGCTTTTCTGGACGGCGGATTTCGATGTCATTGCCCGGCAGCCACTTGACCTTCACGCCAATACTTTCGAGCACCTCAATAATACGGTGGACCTCTTCGATATGCGGAAATGCTTTAAATCGAGTGACGCCGTGGTTAAGCAGGCTGGCACAAAGCAGCGCCACTGCCGCATTCTTGCTTTTCTTGAGAGTAATACTGCCGTGCAGTTCATGGCCGCCCTCGATGCGAAGATTAATGCCGCCCTGGTTAATACTAATAATCTGTTTATTAAGCACATCGCTGATGCGCCCAAGCGTTTCAAGGCTCAGGTTCTGATTGCCACGCTCCATACGGTTGACCGCAGACTGGCTGGTACCTAAGCGACGAGCGAACTCAGCTTGGGTGAGTCCTCTCTCTTGCCGTATCTGATAAATTAACTGGCCGATTTTCTCGTTTGTTGTTGCCACAAGCATACATTATATACCTTAAACGGTGTTTGAGAAGTACTTTTTGGATTCCCGAAAGAGTCGGCTACAATAGAGGTATGGTATAGCAACGAATCTTATTTGAGGGACAAAAAGTAAACGGGGAGTGTTGCTATGAGTACAAACGATACTGCGATTGCTAAACTGATCAAAGCCGAAGAGAAGCGCCAGCGCGAAGGCCTGGAGCTGATTCCATCCGAAAATTATGTCAGCCGCGACGTGCTCAACGCCATGGGCAGCATTTTTACCAATAAATATTCCGAGGGCTACCCGGGGCGCCGTTACTACGGTGGCCAAGAGAATACCGACCAGGTGGAGCAACTGGCTATTGATCGGGCCAAAGCTTTGTTTAATGCCGACCACGCCAACGTGCAGCCGCTCAGTGGTGCGCCAGCAAACATTGCGGTGTATCAGGCGTGGCTTAACCCCGGCGATACCGTGATGGCCATGAAGCTCGACCAAGGCGGCCACTTAACCCACGGCCAGCCCATCACCAGCAGTGCTAAGCTCTACAACTTTGTGCGTTACGGTATGAAAGATATCGAAACCGGCGAGATCGACTACGAAGAAATGCGCCAAGTTGCCCTGAAAGAAAAGCCAAAGATCATTTTGGCCGGCTTTAGCGGCTATCCGCGTTCGCTCGATTACGCCAAGTTCGCCGAGATTGCCCGCGAAGTTGACGCAGTGCTGATGGCCGATATGGCGCACATCGCTGGGCTCATTGCCGCCGGTGTGTTGCCGAATCCGTTTGACCACGGCTTCCATATTATTACGACTACCACGCACAAGACGCTTCGCGGCCCGCGCGGCGGTTTGATCTTAACCAAGGGTACGGCCGGTAACCCGCTGAAGGCTCCCGAAAAGACGGTCGAGAACCTCCCAACACTCATCGACCGCGAGGTGTTCCCGGGCTTCCAAGGCGGTCCGCACATGCACACTATTGCCGCCAAAGCGGTGGCTTTCCGCGAAGCATCACAGCCAGCGTTTAAAGTGTATGCCCGGCAGATCCTCAAGAACGCATCGCGTCTGGCCGACGAGCTGATGAAACAAGGCTTTAAACTGGTCACTAACGGCACCGATAACCACCTCATCCAGATCGATATGATGCAGAGTTACGGCATCGACGGGCGTGAAGCCCAGGTGACACTCGACAAAATTGGCTTGAGTGCTAACTGTAACGCCATCCCGAACGACACGCTGCCGCCATTCCGCCCAAGTGGATTACGCTTAGGTACACCGGCGATTACCACGCGTGGCCTCAAAGAAGACGACATGGCAACAGTGGCCAAGTGGATGAAGCAGGCCATCGTAGGGCGCAGTGACGAAAAGAAACTTGCCAAGCTACACGACGAAGTTATAGCGTTCTCGTTACAGTTCCCGCTCCCGAGCGATAGCTAAATAAGTTCTGGTTCTTGCTGTAAGGCAATGCCGAACTTTTGTTCCACTGCCCCGACTATCTTGGCTTTGAACTTCAGTAAGTCTTTCGCGCTGCGGGCATGTTCGTTAATGAGTACCAATGGCTGGCGATTCCAGGTGGCCATGCCGGTTTCGGCATCATGGTAGTCTTTAAAGCCGGCTTGGTCAATGAGCCAGGCAGCCGAAACTTTATACGTTTGGTCATCAAGTTCCCAAAACACAATGTTTGGGTAATCGGCCTGTAGCTTGCGTAGCTGCTCGGCACTCACAATAGGGTTAGCAAAAAACGAACCGTTGTTAGCCACTTCATCAGGGTCAGGCAGTTTCTTTTTGCGCACTGTAATGACCGCTTCGCGCAGCACGGCAGGGGAATGATCGGTGATCTGATGTTCTTGCAAGTACTGTTCAACCGATCCGTAAAATGGCGGCTGCGCGTGTTCTTTGGTGAGTTTAAGGGTGATACTGACGATCAAAAAGCGCCCTTTGTCGGCACGATTAAAGCGGCTGGTGCGGTAGCCAAAGCCACAATCTTCGGCACTAATGGTGACGATCTGGCTGGTTTCGGAATCAAGTGCATCAAGCGACACCAGCACGTCGCTCAGCTCGCGGCCATACGCACCAATGTTTTGTACGGGCGCAGCGCCAGCTCGCCCGGGGATCCACGACAAAAATTCAATGCCACTGTAGCCTTGGTCGACGGTTTCGATTACAAAGTCGTCCCAATTTTCGCCACCACCTACCGTAAATAAAGCCTCGCGGTCGTTCAGCTGTTCAACCGAAACACCGCTAATGCGGTTCAAAATCACCAGGCCGTCAAAGCCTTCGTCGCGCCAGATCAGATTGCTGCCACCGCCGATCACAATAAACTTGAGCGAACGTTCTTGCGCCCATGCCAAGGCTTCCTGTAATTCTTGTTTAGAGTTCGCGGTTGCCATGTAGCGAGCATTGCCCCCCAGTCGCATGGTGGAGTAATCGCGCAGCGGAACCTGTTCTTCGATCTTCATTGCCTTCATAATATACGCTATTGCTTGCATTGCCTAGGCGCTCGGGCGTACCATATAGAGCGTATGAGCGAGACATCTAAGCATAACCAACCATTTCACGTTTTGGGCACCCGCCTCAAGCACATGCGTGAGAAGTTGCACGAGAGTATTGTCGAAGTGTCGGGCGCTGTAGAGATTGACCCGGACACGCTGGCGCGCATTGAGCGCGGCGAACGCTGCCCCAGCGAAGATGTACTAATGTTACTGATTAGCTACTTTAACTTCCAAGAAGACGAAGCCGAAAGGCTGTGGGAGCTTGCCGGGTACGACAAGCACAGTATGCACGGCGATACACCGGAAGAATTACAGCCCAAGCCCATGGTCATGCTGGTGCAGCAAGATAACCGAATCGTGTACACCGACATGGTCAACGTGACCATCAACAATCACGGCGTGGTGATGAACTTTATGCAAACTCAGGGTACACCTGATAGCCAGCCACACGTGATTGCCCGCATGGGTATGAGCCGCGATCACGCCAAGAGTGTGATGCAGGTGCTCAAAGACACGCTTGAACACACCGAACCCCAACAAAAAATACTGCCCGCTCCCCGCCATTCAGATGACTCACAACTGGCATAAGTGGTATAATAAGCGGTAATGGCACAGAAGAAAAAACAACCCTGGACGCTTGAGCGCACCTTGCCGTGGATTTTGGCAATCGGCGGCTTAATTGGGTTTATCGCGGCGTTTGTACTGATGCTGGAGCGCATCGAAATTTATAAAGTTCCGAGTTACTCGCCCACCTGTGATTTGAGCCCGCTCATCAGTTGCGGCTCAGTGATGCGCACCTGGCAGGCGGCACTACTTGGCTTCCCGAACCCGCTGATTGGCGTTGCGGCCTTCCCGATTGTGGTGACCGTGGGTATGGCGCTGCTGGCTGGTGCTAAGTTTAAACGTTGGTTCTGGCTCGGTTTGCAGCTTGGCACCACGCTGGGCATGTTGTTCGTGATGTGGCTGTTTACGCAGTCGGTATATGTAATCGGCGCGCTGTGCCCGTACTGCATGGTGGTGTGGGCGGTGACGATTTCGATCTTTTTGTACACCACACTGTATAACTTGCGTACTGGAGTTATTGCGACGCCCAAGTCGCTCAAAGGCGCCGTAGCCTTTGCCCAACGTCACCACGGCGACATTTTGCTGATCTGGTTCTTGGCTATCATTGTGGCCATCCTCAACCACTTTTGGTACTACTGGTCATCTCTAATATAAGAAGTTTCTAGCTTCTGTAGCCCATCTGTTATAATAGCTACGCTATACGCGCCCGTAGCTCAGTGGATTAGAGCATCTGTCTTCGGAACAGAGGGTCGGCGGTTCGAATCCGTCCGGGCGTACCAATCCCACCACAGACTTTCTTCAGAGAGTCTTTTTGTTTGTTATAGTGTAGCTATGCTTTCAGACAAAGACATACTCAAAGCTATCGAAGAAGGTTTGCTCACCGTAACTCCTTTTAGTGAAAAGCATTTGCGGCCAGCTGCTATAAGTCTGCATCTTGGAGCAGAGATTCTGGTTCCGAAGCCGGTGAAGTTAGTGGACTTTAAAGATAAAGCCGAGCTAGAGTATGAAAAACACATTGCAACCGAAGACGAGCCGTTTATCATTCAACCGCAGCAATTTGTGTTGGGGCATACTCAAGAAGTCATTTCGGTGAGCACCAAGCTTGGTTTTCTGATCGAAGGCCGGAGCACGCTGGCCCGGCTTGGCGTGAGCTTTGAGCAGTCGGCAACCATTGTCGACCCAGGCCATCATGAGCGACCACTTACGCTCGAGATTTACAACTGTGGCCCGAGCCCTGTGACACTATACAAGGGCATGTCAGTAGCGAAAGGTTTGATCTTTAAACTCTCTTCACAAGCCGGGAGAAGTTTCGATACATACGCCCGCTATGCCTCACAAAAGTCTGGCGTTGGCAAACCAATCCTGCGCTTCAAAAGTGAGTAATTGTGAGTTAGGCCGCGGGTCTTTGCCCATAACTTGCTACAATTACAGCGTGGATAAAACTCTTTCCGACTCGATGCTTGCAATCCAAGAGCTATTTCGGAGTGCCCGCCAGCAAATACTGAGCGGTGTCGGCCAGGCGGCCACTGAACATAAAGAGGACGGCTCGCCGGTTACTGCAACCGACTTAGCTATCGAGCAGCACGTCATCCAAGCCATGCAGCAGCAATTCCCGGATCTGCCGGTATGTGGCGAAGAAACCGGCTACGACAGCCATGCATTACCAAAAACCTGTTGGCTGATTGACCCCATTGATGGCACCAAAAGCTACATCCAGAATATTCCGGCATTCACCAGCATGGCAGTACTGATTCATGATGATGCAGCAGTCGCGAGCATCATTTACGACCCCACAACGGATGATATGTATACCGCAGTGCTCGGGCAGGGTGCGCAAAAGAACGGCCAAAAACTCGGCTTAACACAAACGCCAATGCCGCAAAAGGTACGGTGCAAAGATGTTTTTGCAGAAGGCGTGGCCACAATCTTGAAAGAAAAATCGATTGAGGTCGAGATAGCGCCGAGCGGTGCAGGCTACGGATTTGCCAATGTTGTCGACGGAGTATCGGCGGCGCGCTTTCAATTGCATGCGGGAACCAATATTCACGACCATGCCCCAGGAGCATTACTGGTCAAAGAAGCAGGAGGCGACATCATCCCGATTTTTAGCGACACCTATTCGTATCGCACCTACAGCTTTGTTGCCTGTCACCCAGAGCTCGCCGCGTTTATACGTTCTAGATTACCAGAAATCCGTGCGCTTGAGCACCCCGAGCAAGCGCTATTGTAGTTGTTGCAGAGCTGTCTGTATTTTTGCAACCGACTCATGAACATCGCCTTCGCCATGTACTTGCACAGTCGTAAAACCTTCGTTAGCAAATGAAGTGTAGTCGCGCGCGAAGCGGGCAAAAGTATCGTCCGACGGCCCGTGCCCGCCTTGTTGTTTGCGGCCTGTGACACGTTGTTTGGCAACCGCGGGGTCGGCCTCAACCTCAACAACTAAGATCGAAAGCTGTGCATTATGTTCTGCTGCCTGAAGCTGGAAGTTAGCAACCATTTTTTGGAAAATCTCCAGATTGGTGAAGGGCTGATTCCAAACAATAGTCTTTCCTTCGGCTATGCCTTTGTAGGCTTGGCCGCGCAAAAATCGATACAAGTGGAGCGCAGGGTTGACACCTTCTTGGGTGCACGTTTTGACATGTGTTTTGTAAGCTTCTGAAGCAGTATCTACCGTATCGGGATCAAGCATGACCACCTCATCACCAAGAGCTTTGCCGAGTTCGCGGGCAACGTACGTCTTGCCGCTGCCAGGCAAGCCACGTACCAGGATAATAACGGGGTGCAAAGCTGTCATGGGACTCATTATAACTTTGTGCTACAATTAGACAACCTACGAATAACACATATCTATGATTGACCTTGGCACTTTTACGAACGAACTCACACGGGCCCTCCTCCTTGGGCTAACCGGCTTTCTTTTGGCAACCGCCATTACTCCGCTCTATACCTTTTTCGCCTACAAGTTCAAATGGTGGAAGCGTTCACGAACGCATTCTACAACTGGTGAAGAGCTCAAAGTTATTCGCAAATTCCGTATCAAACGCACCGTACCGCTGATGGCGGGGCTTATTATCATTATCGCAACGACTATTATTACTTTTGCCCTCAATCTCGAACGCAGTCAAACCTGGCTGCCGCTGGCCGCACTCATCGGTGGGGGCTTTGTGGGGCTCATCGACGATGTTATTAATATCTTAGGTAAGGGCGGAAACGTCGCGGGGCTGCGTGCACCAATGAAGTTTGGCATGATCACCTTGGTGGCTGCAATTGCTTCATGGTTCTTTTATTTTAAACTCGATTACTCAACCATTCATGTTCCGTACGTGGGTGAAATTACGCTCGGGCTGCTGATCATACCGTTGTTTATTCTGGCTGTCATAAGTACCGGTAACGCGGTGAACATCAGCGATGGTATGGATGGGCTGGCCGGTGGCCTGCTGCTTACGGCCTACACCACGTTTGGCATTATTGCAGTATTGCAGCAAAACTTTGGCATTGCCGCCTTCTGTTTCACCATTGCCGGAACATTGCTTTCGTACGTATGGTTTAACATCCCGCCCGCCCGGTTCTTTATGGGAGATGTGGGGTCCTTTGCGCTCGGCACGTCGTTGGGTGTGGTGGCCATGCTCACCGATACCTTGCTGCTTTTGCCGATTATCGGGTTTGTATTTGTTATGGAGGCTGGTTCAAGCTTGTTACAGATCCTGTCAAAGAAGATCTTTAAGCGGCGGATATTTATCGCGGCACCAATCCATCATCACTTCGAAGCACTGGGCTGGCCCAAAACCAAAGTCACCATGCGTTTTTGGGTGCTTGGTTTTATGTGTTCACTGGTGGGGCTGATTGTTGCACTGACCGGCGGCTTTTAGCTTAGCTCGACTGGTTCTTCTGGGAAGCCATTCTTGAGCGCATCGACAATAGCATTTTGTAACTGAATCGTATTGAACGAAAGCCTACCAAAAACAGCCGTATCAACCCACTCTGGCTGATGCACAATACCGCCCATGCGGTTTGCCACACTTTCTTCGGTGTGCTCTTGAATGGCCACATTGTTGGTCGAAGCAGTCTCGCATAGAAAGATAAACTGATCGATGTAAGGCTCGGGGTGGTCTTCGGTAAATACCAGTTGGGCTTTTATGATGTCGAGCCCCGTCTCTTCTTTGACTTCTCGCGCTAAAGCCGCTTGCAGTGTCTCGTGCTCGTCGACATCTCCACCGGCGAGTGCATAGTACTCTTTGCCATGCGCGTTATGATGCATGACGAGCATCTGACCCTTATTATTGAAGATGATTGCGCGTGCTGCCTG
>CAYNBU010000012.1:0-22168 GCA_964395925.1 uncultured Candidatus Saccharibacteria bacterium | reverse complement strand
GTTAAGGTTCGTGCCGACAACACGCAAAATATTGCCGGCCTGCGCCAGCAGATCGAAAGCCTGGGCTTTAACACCTCCTCCCCTATTGATACGGTATATCAGATCAACCGGATCTTTAGCTACTTCAATATTGCGCTCGTTGGTTTTGGACTCATTGGTATGATTGTGGCGGTGCTGGGCATGTTTAACACGCTTACCATTTCTCTGCTGGAGCGAACCCGTGAGATTGGGCTGATGCTTGCACTTGGTGGCCGTCGAACGGATATGCGCCGGTTGTTCGTGTTTCAGGCGGTGCTGCTGTCGGTGCTGGGCTCGGTGATTGGTATTACGCTTGCCATTGGCCTTGGCTCTATCACGAACTTTATTATGAACATGAATGCCCGCGGCCGCGGCGTCACAGAATCATTCAGTATCTTTGTAACACCTATCTGGCTGATTATCGGGCTTATCACCTTTATGGTGTTCATCGGCTTGGTCGTAGTGTTCCTGCCAGCCCGCCGCGCGGAACGCATTAACCCTATCGATGCCCTGCGCCGCGAATAGTTTACTTCACATCGTTGCCGTCAATGTGCAACTTCGGCAGCCATTGTAGCCACTTCGGGAACCACCAGTTGGCTTTACCAAGCAGCTCCATAGTTGAAGGAACCAAAATGAGCCGTACCACGGTTGCGTCTAAGAACACGGCAATGGCGAGGCCTAGGCCGAACTCTTTAATAATACGGCTATCTTCGAATACGAAACTCCCGAACACGATGATCATGATGGCTGCAGCGGCGGTAATAACGCGCGCTGTCTGGTTGAGCCCGTCGGCCACGGCGTTGCGGTTGTCACCGGTGCGATCGTACTCTTCTTTAATGCGCGACAACAAGAATACTTCGTAGTCCATCGACAGGCCAAACAGGATGGCGAACATGATCATCGGTACAAAACTTTCGATTGGGCCAGTGTTACTAAGCCCGAACCAACTATCGAGCCATCCCCACTGGAAGATGGCTACCAGTACCCCGTATGCTGCACCGATAGACAGTAGGTTCATGATAACGGCCTTGAGTGGCACGAGTACGGATCGGAATACAATAAGCAGCAATACAAAGCTCAGTGCCAACACGACTGCAATAAAGTATGGCAGGCGGTCTTGTAGTAGAGTTGCGAGATCGTCGTAACTCGCAGTAACACCGCCGACATGTACCGTAACGCTCGTGTCCTTAATTACCTCCGGAATATCTTTAGTGCGTATAGTCGTGATGAGGTCACTGGTAGCTGCTGCCTGTGGTGAAGTCCCCGGAATCACCTGCATGACTGCTGCCGTAAGTTCGGCATTTGGTGCAACTTGAGAAACAGCAACGACATTTGGCGTCTGAATGAGTTTTTCGCGGAGGGCCTGCATGGTAACGAGGCCCTCGGGTTCGGGCAAGGTTGCAGCAATAATGAGCGGCCCGTTCACCCCTATCCCAAAACCTTCGGCCATCAGGTCGTAGGCGCGATGCGTGGTGTCGCTTTCGGGTCGGGTGCTGGCGTCTGATGAGCCAAGCCGCATGGAAAGTAACGGAATAGATAAAACAATCAGAATCGTGAGGCTCACAAACATTGCCGGCCACGAGTGGTGCTGCAAGTATCGGCTCCAGCGGTACCAGAAACTATATTTTTCGGGCTTCTCTTTTCCGATGAGCGGAACTTTGAGTTTATCAATGTTAATGCCAACAAAACCGAGCACTGCAGGCAGCAGTGTCACGGATGCGAACATGGTAATAAGCACCGTCGAAGCTGCACCGATACCCATACCATTGATGAAGCTGACGTCCATCATAAGCATGCCCATCAGTGAAATGACTACCGTCGTACCGGCAAACAGGACGGCCCGCCCGGCAGTGTTAATGGCGTTAACGGTGGCGCTTTCGGGTGATTGGCCGTCATGCAAGCCTTGGCGGTAGCGAGTCACAATAAACAGCGCGTAGTCGATACCCACACCAATCCCAATCATGCTTGCCAGTTGCAAGGTGATGTCGGGCAATGTAATAACGTGCGAGAGCAACCTGATACCGGCGATACCAATACCAACCCCAAACAATGCCATCATAATTGGTAGACCCATCGCGAGCACTGAGCCAAAGCTAATGAGTAGAATAACAACTGCAGCGAGGATGCCGTAGAGTTCACTATCACCTGGTTTGATTGGTGCCTGGAAGGTATCGCCACCGAGGTCAACGACTACCCCATCAATATGGGTATCGTTTACAATATCGCGGATTTGCTCCACAGTGTCTGGCGGTATGATCTGATACTGCGGGCTAAATTGGATATTTGCATAGGCGATCTTGCCTTGCGGACTGATCTGGTTGTAAGCATGTGGCATGTACGGTGTATTGATGTATTCAACGGCCGGTACTTCGTCAATCTTTACAAAGAGCGCGGTCATTTGCTTAATGACTTCGGGGTCAATGACTCCCTGCTCTGCCTTAAACACGATCTGGCCACTGCTGCCCGACTGTGCTGGGAACTTTTCGTGCAAAATGTCGATCGCAAGTTGTGAGTCGGTCTGCTTGGTGCGGAACTGGGTATTGAAGGCGCTCCCATACTTCTGCGCGGCAAAGTTAATGCCCACCAACAAGACGATCCAAATAAGCAATACAATCCAGCGGTGGCGGTAGGAACCTCGGGCAATTTTAGCCAGCATTACCTTCTCCTTAAAACTATTGAACTAATAATACCAGATAATGTCAAAATTTGGCGTGTTTTGCGCTTCGCAGTATACTTGCAAGATGAAACAACGAACATACACAATTGGCACCCTCGGGAGCCATTCGGCTCTGCAGATCCTCAAAGGGGCGCGCGACGAAGGCTTCAAGAACGTGGTTGTGTGCCTGAAGGGTAAGGCTCAACCCTATCATTCATATAAAGTAGCCGACCAGGTTATTGAAATCCCCGAGTACAAAGACGTTATTCAGCTCGAACAACAGCTTATGGATGAAAACGTGATTTTGGTGCCGCATGGTTCATTTTTTGCAGCGTTTGGCTTGGATGCACTTAACAAATACAAAGTGAAATACTTTGGTAATAAGAATATTTTGCCGTGGGAAGAAGATCGTGGCAAGCAGCGCCAGTGGCTGCAAAGCGCCGGGTTGGATTTACCGAAGATTTATGACAAGCCTGAAGACATTAATGGCCCGGTGATTATCAAATTCTTTGGTGCGGGCGGCGGCAAAGGCTATTTTTTGGCTCGTAACACCGAGGATTTTAAGCGTAAAATTCGGGCGCATAAAGGTAAGCGCTACATCATTCAGGAATATATTGTTGGTGCGCCGCTGTATATTCACTATTTTCATTCCCCGCTCACGGGCGAGCTCGAAATTATGAGCCTCGACCGTCGCTACGAAACCAACGTCGATTCCATTGGCCGCATTAGCGCCAAAGACCAACTCGACCTTGATATCGAAAGTTCGTACAACATTATGGGTAACCTTACGGTTGTAGTGCGCGAGTCGCTATTGCCGCAGATGTTCGAGATGGGGCAGCGTGTGGTTGAAGCTTCCAAGAAGATTGATCCGGCTGGATTGTTCGGGCCGTTTTGCCTGGAAACAATTGTGACGCCCGATCTGGACTTTTTGGTATTCGAAATTTCGGCGCGTATCGTTGCCGGCACCAACCCGTATATTAAGGGCTCGCCTTACACTGACCTGCGTTATGATGAACCAATGAGCACCGGCCGGCGTGTAGCCCGCGAAATAAAATTAGCAATCGAGCAAGATCGATTAGATGAGGTATTGTGGAATGGTCACAGCAAGTGATATCGCAGAAGTTCTAAAAGGATATGATCTTAAGAATATCCGTATTGCCAGCCTTGGCGGCCACAGTGCTTTAGACGTTGCTCGCGGTGCGCGGGTTGAGGGTTTCGAAAGTGTTGTGGTAGCACAACGCGGTCGTGAAAAGACCTATACCAACTATTACAAGCGCCGCGGTGACAAAGGCTGTGTAGATCACGTTATTTTGGTTGATAAGTTTAGCGATGTGAGCAAGCCCGAGGTGCAAAAGCAGCTCCGCGACCTCAATGCCATCTTCGTACATAGCCGTTATTTCTGGGTGTACTGCAACTACCAAGAGATCGAGCAAGACTTTAAGGTGCCGATCTTTGGCAACCGTGTACTGGTTCGCAAAGAAGAGCGCGACGAAGAAAAAAACCAGTACTTTTTGCTGCAAGAGGCCGGCATTAAGATTCCTAAGCAGTTTGCCGACCCTAAAGATATTGATCGCACGGTGATCATCAAAGCTGCCGAAGCTGCTCGCGGCTACGAGCGAGCTTTCTTCTTGGCCAGTAGTTACG
Source organism: uncultured Candidatus Saccharibacteria bacterium (assembly GCA_964395925.1). Taxonomy (GTDB): domain Bacteria; phylum Patescibacteriota; class Saccharimonadia; order Saccharimonadales; family JAUPVS01; genus CAYNBU01. The sequence continues at coordinate 17,850 of CAYNBU010000012.1, read as the reverse complement.
AAGAATACAAAACTGCTTCACAAAAACTTATCAAAGACGGTGTTATTACCGCAGAATCGCTTAAAATTGCAGTTATTGAAGAGTTCGTGGTGGGCCCGCAACTCAACCTCAACTACTTCTATTCTCCGCTCGACAAAGAGGTTGAATTACTCGGAACCGATACGCGCCGCCAGACTAACATCGACGGCCTGCTGCGCCTCACTGCCCCCGAGCAAATTGAAGTGCTCAAGCATGTTCGCCCCAAGTACATCGAAAATGGCCACCAAGCGGTGACTATTAAAGAATCGCTCATTGAAAAGGCTTATGACGCCGGCGAAGATTTTGTAAAAGCGGTTGCCAAACACTATGCGCCCGGTATGATCGGCCCCTTTGCTTTGCAAGGCGCCGTTACGGCTGGCCCTCCTGCCGAAGAACTACTGGTGTTTGATGTGAGTATGCGCATCCCTGGCAGCCCGGGCACGATGTTCACGCCCTACACGGGTTACATGTACGGCGACAATATGAGCGTTGGCCAGCGTATTGCCAAAGAGATCCGCCGCGCTATTGACACAGATCGCTTGCCAGAACTCCTTACCTAGGAGAACCTACTTTTCGAAGCCGTGGCGCTTGCCCCACTCAGTGGGGTCTTTGATCCAGTCGAGCACGATTTCGCGTTCTTTAGGCTTGATGAGACCCTTTGTGGTGGCAACTTCCACCACAACCGGGAACGTGGTGAGCGACTTGAGCTCAAGTCCGGCTTCTGCAAAATTCTTAGCAGAAGCCGGCATCGTATAGTTATAAATGGCAGTGATAGTGTCGACAATACCACCGGCTTCGCGGATAGCTATGGCTGTGCCAATAGAACTCATACCGGTACTAATAAGATCTTCGGTAATAACAGTTTTCTGGCCTTTTTTGGCGAGCCCTTCGATCTGGCTTTGTTTGCCGTGGGCTTTGGCTTTGTCGCGGACGTATACCATTGGCAGGTCGAGTGCGTCCGATACCCACGCACCATGCGGGATGCCGGCAGTTGCAGTAGCGGCGATGAGGTCAAACTGGCCAAGGTCTTTGATCATTTCGACCCAGGCAGCGATGACTTGGCGGCGTTCTTTAGGGTACGAAACCAGCAAGCGCATGTCGGAATAGCATGGGCTCAAAATACCGCTGGTGTAACGATACGGTTGCTCCATATTGATGGTGATTGCTTTGATGCTGAGTAATATTTCGGCAACTGCCTCTGGTGATAATTGATTGGCCATTTAGTCCCTCCTGGCTTTATTTATGTGATCGCGAAGTGCAATGGTTTCGGCTCGTGCAGCTTTGGCAAAATCGGCTCCGCTCGAGGCATACAACACCGCACGCGAAGAATTAACAATAATCCCTTCGCCACTGCTGTTAATGCCTGCTTGCACGGTTTGCACGGTGTCGCCACCTTGGGCGCCGAGGCCTGGTACCAAAATCCAGACGTCTTCGCCAACAATGGTGCGTACATCTTTGAGCTCTGCGGGGTACGTCGCTCCCACCACCAGCAGGCAGTTGCTGTTTTTGTTCCAATCGTGGCTGATTTTTTGAGCAACCACCTGGTAGAGTTTTTGGCCGCTTGCAGTAAGGTCTTGGAACTCGCCAGAGCCTTCGTTGGAGGTACGGCACAGCACAATAATGCCTTTGTCTTCCAGATTGAGAAAGGGCTGCAACGACTCGCTGCCCATGTACGGCGAAACTGTTATTGCCTGGGCGTCGAGGTACTCAAACGCGTAGCGGATGTATCCCTGGTTGGTATTGCCAATGTCGGCGCGCTTGGCATCCAAGATGATGGGAACGTCGGGGTGTGTAGTGCGGATATACTGGCAGATTTTGTGCAGTTGCTCGATGCCCGCTGCCCCTTCGGCTTCGAAGAACGCGCTATTGGGTTTGTAGGCGCACACCACATCTGCAGTGGCGTCGATGATTGCTTTACAAAATTCAAAAGCAGCGTTAGGGCCGGTAAACTGCGGCGGTACTTTGGTGGAGTCGTAATCGAGGCCGACACAAACCAATGAATCTGCTCGCTCAGCTTGCGCGCGTACCATCCCCGTAAATGTCATGCTTTCACTTTAGTACATGCCCAGCATCAAGGCAAAGTTAAATTTGATTTTGCCCGTCGAACAAGGCCGAAACGGATCCGCCCTGGTACACAGTGCTAATAGCTCGAGCTAGGAGCGGAGCGACTGAAAGAACTTGTATCTTCTCGCTCTGGTGATTTTGTGGCAGTGTATCGGTGACGATAACTTCTTTGAAGGCCGACTTTTCGATCCGTTCTACGGCTGGGTCAGAAAGTACACCGTGAGTAGCTACACCGTAAATAGCTTTGGCCTTGTTTTCAGCCAACAGGTCGGCTGCGGCACAGATGGTGCCAGCAGTGTCGATCATGTCGTCGATAAGGATGCAGGTTTTGCCAGCGACATCACCAATGAGGTAGCGGGCCTCAACAGCATTGCGCTTACTGGTGGAGCGGTGTTTGTGCACGATGGCGATCTCGCAGCCCAAGGCACTGCCGTAACGTTCGGTAAGTTTTACGCGGCCAGCATCGGGTGAAACGATTACTAAGTCTTTGGGGTCGAAGTTCTCTTTTATGTAATCGCGCAGCACCGGCATGGCGATTAGGTGGTCGAATGGGCCGTCAAAGAAGCCCTGGATTTGGCCAGAGTGCAGGTCGACACTCATAATGCGGTCGGCTCCAGCAGTAGCTAAAATGTCGATAACCAAGCGTGCGGTGATAGGCTCGCGCCCGCTTGATTTGCGGTCTTGGCGGGCATACCCCAGGAATGGGCAAATGGCGGTGATCGAACGGGCTGAGGCTCGTTTGGCGGCATCAATCATGATCGCTTGCTCCATGATAGCGTCATTTACGTTAGGGCTGTGGCTCTGAATAATAAATACGTCGTCGCCGCGGACTGAATCTTCGAGGTGGCAGTTAATCTCGCTGTTGGCAAAATCTGCGAGGCGAACATTGGTCAATGGCACATCTAATTGCTGAACAATCGCTTCTGCTAACTCTGGGTGAGAACGCCCGCTCAAGATATGTAATTCGGGGGTGGGCTGGACCATATATGCAGTGTATCATAAGCTGCTACATTACAAACTAGTAGGCTCGAATGAACAGTACCGCGGCGAGCGTAAAAGCAATACCGACGATCACGCCGCGAATAAACTTAGTTGGGAGTTTCGCGCTATAGCGGGCGCCAACCCATCCACCAAGCACGTTCCCCACAATAAGGAGCGGCAAGGCTCCCCAAGCGACCAAGCCTTGTGATATAAAGTAGCCTGCCACGATGCTTGTGAGCACTGTGCCAATGACGTTCTTGAGTCCGTTCATCTTGTTGAGGTTATTGAGTTTGGTGAGCCCCAGGAACGCGAGCATCATGATGCCATAGCCTGCTCCAAAGTAACCGCCATATACCGAAACAGCAAACAGGGCCACCAATACCCCGATCATAATAAGCCGAGCGTATTTTTTGCGCGCTTTGAGATGTTTGCGGTTGTAGATCCAAACATGAATACGTGGCTGCAGCAGCAAGAGTATGGCAGCAGCAATAATAAACCATGGCACGATGCGCTCAAAAGTGACGTCTGGGGTGCTGGCGAGTAAGTACGCACCCAGTAAACCACCCGCGACACAAGGGATAATAAGAAAAAAGAAGCGCTTGGGGATCTTGCGAAGATAGGGGCGATATCCGAACGCCGAACTAGCCTGCCCCGGGAAGACGGCTACCGTGCTGCTGGCATTGGCCATCACCGGCGGAACACCCATGCTCAGCAGCAGAGGATACATAATAAAAGATCCGCCCCCGGCGATAGCGTTCACTACCCCTGCGGCGAATCCGGCTGCTAAGAGAATTATCCAGTGCATAAGCAGTATCATAGCAAACTGCTTATGCAAGAGCGAACTGTTTAGGCAGGTCGGGTGCCAATAAGGGTCCACTGGTCGTTCTCGAGGCGCAAACGGTACATGGTGTCGCCACCGTCCATGTCGAACAAGCGCACTGCTCGGCCACCACTTTGTACGAGGTATTGAAAGCCGTCTTTGAAGGTGCAGCGCATGTTATCAAATTCTATTGAACGAGGAAACGTTTTGAAATCTCCATTACGATGAAAGTAAAAAGAATTAACGGTGACTAAGCGATTGATCATTGTCATAGTAGTGCTCCTGGTGCGATTTATAAGGTCAAAGAGAAGAAACTAACGAGCGGTTTAAACTGTTAGTGAACGGCTTTTAAGGGGTTGGAGCTGCGACCGCTGGGAGTAAAAACCGTTCTGTTTTAAAGCCCATAAGCGTTCGGAACTAGTTGGAGTTTGAGGCGTACCAGGGACCGGAGTATGGCTGCCAGGATGTAATAAAGCATGTCTGGAGGAAAGCTGCTTTAGGGTGCCCAGAGAGCTAGCCCACACATTGCTAGGCTCCATTATATGCCCGATATCGCATAAGCACAAGCGTTGAAATATTAGCGATTGATAACTTGTTCGCGACTTGGGCCAACACCGAGGCGAGTGATAGGCACGCATGTTTGATCTTCTAGGAATTCTACGTAGTCTTGAGCCTCCAAAGGAAGATCGGCAAAATCACGAACTTCTGAAATATCTTCATCCCAGGCTGGCAAAAGCACATAATTAGGTTTGCTTTGCTCAAGCTTGCGGGCAGAGTCGGGTGCGACAGTAATGGTTTTGTGCTTACGCTCGTAGCTTACGCATACGGGGATGAATCCTTCGTGGGCTGATCCTTTGGCAAACTCAGTGACCCGATCAAGTTTTGTGAGAACTGCTTCGGTAGTCCCATTCACCATTTGTGCACGACGCCAAGCAGGAAGATCAAGATACCCCATGCGGCGGAGGCGCTTTGTAGTAGTACCGGCCTCGTAGTCGGGTGCACCGGGAGTGCCACGCAGGTGCGCCAATAAATCCTCGTCCTCGATTTCGGTCATAAATGGCCCATCACCGACGTGAGACGGCGTTGCTTTAACGACGCCGAGTACATTGCCGATAGCGGTTGGCGGGATGCCGAGCCCGGTAGCTACTCCACCGGATGTTGGTGACGATGATGTTGTGAATGGGAACATGCCGTGGTCAAGATCAAGCCAAAATGCTTGAGCTCCTTCGGCCAATATAGACTCACCTGATTTTAGTGCTTCATTGAGGTAAAGGACGGTATCAGTTATATATCCACCAAGTTTTTGAGCTTCGGTGACGTACTGGTCGGCAATATCTTTAGGGCTAATATCTTCGTCTGTAATGCCCCGTAGAGCTGAAATGCCCAAATGTACCGCTTCGTATAGCTTTTTTGGTTCGTTTCTGACCCATTCAGCGCGAGCGCCAATGCGCATTGCTTTATCGGCAGCTGCCTGAGCAATACCGGACTTAGTACTTCCCTGTTTGCCATCGCCTTGTTCACGGACAACATCAAGCCCAATGTGGTGCGGAAGGATGAGATGAGCAGCGGAGCTAATTTTTAGGTTTCTGGGAGAAACGTCGATGCCCTGCTGTTGGAGCTCGTCGATCTCTTTACTCATTTTTGTAGGGTCAATGAGCACGCCATTGCCGATGACATTCATGATGTCATCATGTGCAACACCAGAAGGAATACCATGAAGTGAAAGCTCCCGCCCGTCTGGCAGCACTACAGTGTGCCCAGCGTTAGGGCCTCCATTATAGCGTGCAACAATATCATGCTGTAGGGCTAACTCGTCAACGAAACGCCCCTTCCCCTCGTCACCACGCTGTTCGCCAACGACCACATTTACCGACCCGCGTTGCAGGGCGTGTACGCTAGACAGATTGCCATTAAAGTCTCCAAGTATATCATCGTTGGCAGGGAAACAGTTAAAGGAGCCGTCTATTACCGGTCCAAATTCTCCAGGTGTACTCATGAACATATAGTAATAACAATATGACGTTACGTCAACTTTAATTGCCTCATTGGTTATGGCTATCTAGTCGTCGATGTGAATCGGGTGCTCGCTGAGCTTGCGTGGCCAGATGAGCGATATTGCAATGCTGCCGCCCAGAAATACCGCCAGAACGAGCAGGCTGATGGCAACAGGTACATGCAAGCCAAGCGGTGCGACAACCATCTTAAAACCAATCCACCCCAAAATCCCCGCCAGTGCCCAACTGAGTGCCCAGAATTTACTTTCTACAGACTGGTATACAAAGAACAATGCACGAAGCCCAAGCAGCGCAAAGACGTTGCTCGAATAGGCGATAAACCTATCGGGGCTGACTGCCAAAACAGCCGGTACGCTATCGACGGCAAAGATAATGTCGGTGAGTTCGATCAGAATAATAACGGCGGCCATCATGGTGAGCATGCGCTTGCCATCTTTTTTGATGGTTAGCTTGTGCCCAACAAACTCCGGGTATACCGGCAGCACCTTTGTAATCGCTTTCCAGAGCTTTTTATCGGTGACTTCTACTGTTTTCTCGAGATCCTGGCCGCCTCGTGCTTCGCGGAACGCTTTCCAGGCAGCCCGCAGCAAAATTAGGCCGAAGACAATACTGATCCATTCGAAGCGCTTCAAAAGCTCTAGCCCACCGATAATAAATAAGAGTCGAAACACAATCGCGCCGGCGATACCGTAGTTGAGCATGCGGCGTTCGAGTTTACGGCTAACGCTGAAGCTTGTAAAAATGAGGCCGATCACGAACAGGTTATCGAGGCTCAGGGCTTTTTCGATAGCCCACGCCGCCAGGTATTCGCCAGCAGCTTGCGACCCAATAAATATAAAGACCGGAATGGCGAATAGTAGCGCGGCTGCAATATATATCACCGACCAGTTGATCGCTTCTTTAAAACTAATAACGTGATCGCGTTTGGTGTGGTGGGCTTCTATGAGCGCATACACCACAAGCGCCGCAATAACAGCGGCGTACATAAACCACGGTACGTGGTAGCTATGAACAGCAGATTCTGCAACGGCAAACACCTGGCTATTCTAGCGTATTTATCGGGAAACCGGAACGAAGGAGTTTACGTTGAGGATTCTTTCAGCTTAAAGATATCTCCTTCGATATACTCAGGGTTGTTACCTAAGCTGCTGAGCAAATTACGTGCGTCTTTAGTATCCCCTACAAGTTTGTCACGGGTTACATGCGCCATCTCTTTACTGATGAGCCAGGCCTGAGTGCTCCAGCTGCCGCTTGCCCGTTTGCCAGCGACGCGCTGCGTATGTTTATTTCTGTAAAATTTCTTACCATGCGATACAATAAGAACAGATGAAACTATTTTCAAACTCGCTACATCGTGATCAATGGAAATGGTATGTGCGGCGCTTTCCGATTGAGTCGTATAAAAAGAGTGAGATTATTCTGTTGCAGGGCGAAGTGCCAAGGAACGTTTACATTATTAAAAGCGGCGTCGTTAAAACATACGGTATTAATAACGACGGGGACGAGCGGCCGGTGTCGTTCGACACGGCTGGCGAGATCTTCCCGATTGGCTGGTTGTTCGAAAAGATTGACCGCACACAGTATTTTTACCAGGCGCTCACCGACTGCGAAGTGTATGCGGTGCCCCGCAAGTCATTATTGCGCTACTGGCGGCTGCATCCTAAGATGGGCTACGAGATGTACGCCACACTCGCCGGGCGATTTGTTACTTTGCAGGCTCGTATTTATGCGCTTGAACAATCGAAAGCAAACGAAAAGATCGTGCACACCCTACTTTATTTAGCAGAACGATTTGGCGCTTCGACGTCGGCTGCTGGCACAACCACATTGTCGATCCCGCTTACTCAGCAAGAACTGGGCAACTTTATCGGGCTCACACGCGAAACGACCAGTGTGGAGCTCAAAAAGCTGGAACGCATGAAAGCTATTAAGTATTCACGGTATGAGTATCAAGTCAATTTACCAAAACTGCGGAGCATAGTTGAGTAGTTAGTGCTTCGGATGCCGTGGTCTAGGCCGCATTTTCGTAGTAGGCTTTTTGGCCCTTGAAGAATCGGTTGAGGTCAACAGGCAATGCTCTTTTCTCGATCTTTTGTACTCTCTCAAACAGCGTTTGTGGTGTATCGCCTGGTATCACGGTGACCGGGTGGGCTGCAAAAATTGGCCCATCGTCAATTTTGTCGGCTACCAGGTGTACGGTGTGTCGCGATGCGCTCATGCCAAGATCGAGCACTCGGCGCGAGGCACCTTCGCCATAAGTATCAGCGGTTTCTGGTAAGGGCCCCGGGTGGGTGTTAGTCATGCGGGCCTGATACATCGAATCGTAGCTTGGCAGCCAGCCGAATTCAGCAAGCAGATCACCATTCACTTTTCGCATGTATCCCATCAGTGCTACGTGGGTGAGCCCTTCGTTAACAATGAGTTCACAGATGGTATTCGCTTCGGCGAGCGTTTGGCCTCGTTCGGTGGGGCCCTCTGGGTGGGTGTATTGGCTGATATTTACCACCGGAATATCAAGCCCATATTTTTCGTTGAGCCCTGCGATGCGATCGTAAACTCCGGCTTCTGGGTGTTCCGGCGGCTTGTTACAGATCACCAATCCCACTTCTGCCTGGACGACGCCTGCTTGAGCAGCTTCAATAAATGCTTCGGCAGTAGAGCCGCCGCCCGACGCCAAAATTGCAATATTTTGATTGTGTGCTAAGCCCATGTAACTCCCTTGGAGGGCTATTATCCGCGCATTTCTACGGAATAGCAAGCATGAGCGCTGGTGGCCCAGAATGCTCGTGCTTGCAAAAAGATTTAAAAACTTCTACCCTTACTTTAAGAAACATAGCGTAAGGAGGCTTATGGGGATTCCGTCTGGCGAAATGACAAGTGGTGCTATTAAAGAAGCGATGATGGCTGATCTTCAAGAACGCGTTGCGGCGCTGCGTACCGAGCAACAGATCATTGGCCTGGACCTTATTAGCGCAAACCCGGATCATGCTCCATCAGCAATGTACGTTGGCATGAAAGCGCGGGCTGCACAGAGTCTTGGCATTGTGGCGCACCGTCACGAAGTCTACTCGGCTGGTGATGCGGTAGATTGGATTGTGCTGGCTAATGATATCCCAGAGAGCCGTGGCATTGTGGTGCAGCTTCCGCTTAAGGATTGCGAAGAACTGCAAACAAGCTCAGTAGTTAACCTCATTAGTCCCGAAAAAGACGTCGATGGCTTGCGCGAAGACGGCGCGAGTGACTTCACTCCAGCTACACCGATGGCAATTGTTCGTTTGCTCGAAGGCCACGGCGTAGACCTATCCGAAGAACTCATCACGGTTGTCGGGCTCGGCAAGCTTGTCGGCCGCCCGTTGGCGAAGTACCTCGAAGAAAATGGTGCTGATGTTACGGGTATTGATTTGCACACTCCTGAAGAAACGCGAATTGAGGCACTTAATGATGCCACCGTGATTATTAGTGCGATGGGCGCTCCAAATACTCTCACCCCTGACCTCTTTACCGACATGTCGCACTCCCGTATTTTGGTAGATGCTGGCACAGCCGAACAAGGCGGCAAAGTACACGGTGATGTTACTGACGAGCTGCGCGAAGTTGCGCTCGCCAATGACTGGGCCGTGAGTGCCGCCAAAGGTTCGGTTGGTCCGCTCACCGTGGCTTCTCTTCTAGAAAATGTGGTGATCTCGGCTGAACGTAATTTGGCCACTTCTTCGTAAACTGCTCAGCAGTGGCAATGTCATTCCGATCGTATAGCTTCAATCCACTCTATTTAGACGAAAGACTAGTTACGCTTTGCGGGTCAAAACTAGGGTTCTTCACAAACCCGAGCGCTTTATGCATAGTCGCCAAACGGTTTTGGGGATGGTTACTTCCCTTGAAGGTTTCTTTGCTTCCATGACAGGCTGCCTATGATAGTGCACGCAAGAGCGATGCCAATCATAACCCAGAGCGGCCCGGCCTTCACACTTTCGGCTGGTGCGGCCGCAAGATGTGTAGTAATTGAAAGATCCATGATGCGTTGGCTAAACTTAAGCATAGGCCCGATCCAGGTCATGAAGACCACAAAGCCGTAGTATCCCCACAGCACGAGTAGTGCCGTGCGCGGCGCGAGCCCAAAGAGCAACAAGTACCCTCCAGCAAAGGCCAGCAACATTGGCGTATATGACAACCCTGCAAGCGTGTATTGCCAAACACTCACGCTGTAGTCAGACACCAAGTTCACAGTAAGCGCAAGTACCAGGCCCGAAAGCGCCAGCATCACTACTCCACCAATAATGACCACCATACTGTGTAAGCTGAGCCATTTCAGGCGCGAGAGCCGCGTAGCAAGCAGGTTTTCGAGATGTCCGCTGGCTTCTTCGCCGCGCAGTTTACTGAGCCCCTGGATTACGTATGCCACCACCATGAGCGTGGTAATAGATAACATAGCCGACAGAAAAGCTGGAATCATTGCCCCCGTACCACCCATCGATGCAATGAGGTCCATCATGCTCTGCGACGTTTCGTAGATGCCGGTCATTTCGGGCACCAGTGCACCGATGGTTACTACCATAACCATGGTTGCGACCAGCCAACCGATAAAAATATTCTTCTGCAAATACCAGGTTAGCCCCAGTGGTGTTCTGAGGAACGCAGAAGCCCGTGGCCTCCCTTTTCGAGCCGGTAAAATACCTGCGCCTACATCCCGCCTGTTAAGTAAAATAAATGCTGCCCCAATTGCAAAAATCGAAAACATCACTGGAATAATCAGCGGCCACCACTGCGGAAACGTCAGCGACCGGGTGGCTTCGAGCCAGCCAAACGGGCTGAGATAACTGGGCCACGTTGGCTGCAGCAACCCTTGTGCATCGGTCTTGCCAGTGAAATCACCAATACCGCGTAAAATAAAGGCCACGCCAATCAGCCCCGCAAGGATACCATTGGTGGCACGGGTGTTTTCTACAAACTGCGCAATAATTGCCGCAATGGCTGCCCACGCCAAGCCGAACAACCCGAGTGACAGTGCGTATAGCCATGCTTGGCTGGTACTCCATGAGTTAGCAAGGAGTGTCATGCCAACCCCAATGCCTACGGTCGTTATCAGATTTATGCCAAACGCCACCGCCAGCGCAGCCACCAAGCTGGTGCCGCGGTGTACTTGCCCCGAAAGGATCAGTTCTTGCGAGCCCATTTCTTCGTTTTGGCGAGTGTGCCGAACAATCAATAAAGTATTCATGAATGCAATCACCAAACCCCACCACAGTAGTGTTTCAATAGTGAAGAGTGCGCCAAAGGTTGGTTCATCTATGGGGCCGGTCAAAAACACACCGGCCGGATTAGTACCAAGCGTTTGATACAGCGTGTTCAAACTTGCCTGATCGCCATATACCCCTTGCAACAGTGGAATCATGCAGAGTAACGACGCCACGACACAAATAATCCATATTGGGAGTTTCACGCGGTCGCGGCGCAAAATAAGCTTAATAAGTGGTGAAATGCCGGTCAGCATTTACTCATCCTCATATTTACTTAAGAAGAGGGCTTCGAGGTTCTCGTGTTCTTTTTTGAGTTCAGTCAGCGTATAGACCGATACGGCTTTACCAGCGCGAATAATAGTCACGCGGTCGCAGAGAGCTTCGGCTTCGCTGAGAATATGACTGGAAAGCAGAATAGTCTTGCCCTGTTTCTTGAGCTCGTGAATTTCGTCTTGAAAGACCTTTTCCATGAGCGGGTCGAGGCCGCTGGTGGGCTCGTCGAGAATGTAGAGTGGCACATCGCTGGCTAACGCGGCAACCAGCGCCACCTTTTGGCGGTTCCCTTTCGAGTAGGTACGGAACTTTTTGGCGGCGTCGAGCTCAAAACGTTTCAATAGATATGTGCGTCGCTCTTCGTTGAGGCCGCCCCGCAAAGTACCGAGCAGGTCGATGATCTCGCCGCCAGTCAGATTTGGCCAAAAGTTAACATCACCCGGCACGTATGCAAGTTTTTTGTGGAGCTCAACGGCGTTCTTCCAGGGGTCTTGTCCAAATAAGCTGGCTTGGCCATCGGTCTTTTTGAGGAGCCCCAACAGAATACGAATAGTGGTCGATTTACCGGCTCCGTTTGGCCCCAAAAAGCCATGTACTTCGCCTGCTCGCACCGACATAGTGAATTTATTAAGTGCCGCAAACGAACCGAACTTTTTAGTCAGGCCCTTTATATTGATAATTTCTTTTTGTTCAGTCGCCATCGTCTTCTCACTTATGCTTATGGCTTCATTGTTTCAAAAAACGGGTAAAGCTTCAAGGGTTGCCCGAAATCCAGGCAGGAGTATCATAGATATATGACTACAAACGACATCCCTGGCGGAACGGTTCACGAACTGCCAAATGATTTGAAAAAAGCGTTGAGTACGAATGCCACGGCGCTTGCAGCCTGGAACGATATTACGCCGCTCGCCCGCAACGAGTGGATCTGTTGGACCATCACCGTGAAGCAGCAGAAGACACGTGATGAACACGTAAAACGTACTGTTGAGGAACTCACCCAGGATAAACGCCGCCCGTGCTGCTGGATCGGCTGCATTCATCGTACCGATAAAGAGATAAGCCCTTCTATTCAATGGGTGCTGAGCAAACAGTCTAAAGCTAAGGGCTAAGTTTACTCTACACCTTTTGCTGTGACAATGACCCGTTCCTCGTAGCTATTGGTATCGGGGTTAAAATGGCCGCCGCAGGTAATGAGGTTGAGCTGGCGGTCAATGGCAGGCTGCTTGGCAAACAAAAGGTTGCTCGCGTCGCCCTCCACGACTTTCATTACCTCTTGCACGGCAAAGGTGCGTTTTGAGCCATCACCGTACTCTACGACTACTTCATCACCTCGTTTCATGTCTAATAGGCGATTGAAGACCCCTGGCCCTTGCCGACCATCAACATGTCCGCTTATGACGCTCAATCCCTGCTGGCCAGGCTTGACGCTGTTCACGTACCAGCCTGCCAGGTTAATGTTGGTCGGTACTGCTATCTGATTGTGCTGGTCGATGCCCATTTTCTGGATCAGCCCCTCAGCACCAATAGACGGCAGGTAGATAGCCTTAGGGTCGTCGGGAGCGACATTATAGGTCGTAGTGGCTACGGGTACTGGCTGTTCGCTGGGCTTATCCGTGGAGTGGGTAATGACCTCGGAGGGCGGAGGCAGCTTATCGCGTTGCGAATAAACCCACCATCCTACTCCAACTGTGATAAGCAGCAGTACCACACCACCAATAATTAGACGGGTCTTCTTGCTCATATGCTTACAATGCTCGTAAGGAAAACAGGCCTAAGGACTGCTTGGCCTTGGGAGCGTATTGTCCGCCAAGTCCGGTGTTTGGTGCACCAACCGTGTTGAACGCTGGTCCTGATGGGTCGACAATGGTGCCGTTGGCAATGCCGTCTTCGTCAAGATCTGAACCATCGGTGATTGCATAGGTTACCTTCAAAACCTGGTTGCCGCCAATGACAACGTTTTCGGCTGTAGCGCCAGGAATAGTAGCGTAGGTATTGTGTGGTGCGTTGTATTTGCGGGCTACAACCAGCGGCGCATCGTAACTACCATAGTAGTACTGCGTTATGGTGGTGGTTGCTCCTGGAGTACCGCACTCTACGGTGAAGCCCATCAGGCCTGCAGGATAGTTAAACCCATTGTCCGTAGAAGCGTTGGCAGATTCAGGTTTGACGTCGACAGCTCCGTTGACGCAGGTTGACTGTAGTACAGCCCAGTTGCCAGTTACCGGATTGATAAGATCAGTCACATTGTCTTGTTCGCTGTCAGGAATCCCATCACCGTTGGCATCGCCGTTATTTGGCACATTAGTAAATGGAGTCGCCGATATCGTTGCAAAGCCGCCAGCCCCAACGTCTTCGGTTACGGCTGCGACACGGAAGGTGTACGCAGTGCCGTTCGTCAGCCCCGTAATAGTAGCTGTTCTGTCGGTGGAGTCATGATGGGCATCGGTCCAGGTGTCATCTTCGCTGAGTTTATACTCTACGAGGTATGATTCGAGCGGCATACCGCCAAGGTCTTCTGGCTCATCCCAGGCAAGGCTTACTTGTCGGTCGCTTGGAGTCGCACTAATGTTCTGTGGTACATCGGCCTGGGCGCGAGGAATAATGTTGTCATGTGTTGCTGGATCACCAGCACCGCGGGCATTCACGGCGGCCACGCTAAAGTCGTAAGCTGTACCGTTCGTGAGCCCGGTTATGGTTACAGAGCGGTCGTCGCCATCTTCTTGAATATCCGGGTCACTAACGGGGATCCAGGATCCGGGGCCTTCAGACTCGCGGTATTGCACTTCATAGCCAGTGATCGGAGAACCATTATCGTCTGGCTCTTCCCAGCCGAGGAGTACTTGCTGATTGCCAGGTGTGGCGCTCAGACTGACTGGTTCGGCGGGTACGCCGTAGGGTGTAATGTTTGGTACGGTTGCATAGGTACCGATATGATCTTCGCCGCTCCCGTTGAGGGCAGCTACGCCGAAGTTATAGGCGGTGCCGTTTGTGAGGCTGGTAACAGTGTAGCCAGTTGCGTCTGCATCTTCTTCTAAGGCATCAATAACGGTCCAGTCACCAGGGTCGCTGGTTGTGGCATAGCGTACTAGGTAGCCAGTGATGGCTGGCCCGCCGGTGTTTTCTGGTGCTTCCCAGCTTAGTACAACTTCTGTATCGCCGGCCACTGCTTCAAAGTCGTCAGGCGCATCAGGTGCGGTAAACGGCATAGCACTTATATTAGGAACATCCGGAACGTCTGGTGTCCAGGCGCTATTGCCAGTTCCATCCGATAGGGCTCGCACACCAAAGTTATATAGTGTGCCGTTCGTAAGGCCTTCTACAGTGTATGAGGTAGCAGTTGGGTCTTCAGCTAATTCGGGATCGTTAACAATCGTCCAACTTCCGTCGCCACAGCAGGTGCCGTCGATTCGATACCGCACTTCGTAGCCGTCCCAAGGGTCTTCTCCGCTCTCAGGCGCTTCCCATGTAATGGCTACCTGTTCATTGCCAGGTGTTAACTGCACATTTTGCGGTGCGTTAGGCGCTGCAAATACGACGCGCATAATGCCGAAGCTGGTGGTCAATGCAAACAAAGCTGCCAGTGTCACCATTAGCCATTTGCTCGGCCGTATTTTAGTAAGAGTCGCTATCATGTTTTCCCTCCATGGACGTATCATTTTTTATTACTTGCTGTTTTTAATACCACTCAAGTTAACCGTAAACAGCTTTGATTAAACGTGAATCCAATTGGAATCCAAATAATCGTTGTTGGATTCTAAGCTATTTTATCTAGTAGATCGGGGTTGATTTGGTAGGTTTTATTGTTGTTAATAATAACTTTTTGCTGCATGAAGGGCGCGGCTTTTTTGTTAACGCTCACCATTGTATCGTAGACTTTTCGCCAGCTGTTGGCATTGTGCTGTTCGCCGAATCGTTCAATGAGTTCGTCGGTTTCCCATTGCCGCTTCGGCGCCGAGAACAAGGCTTTGCAAAGGTAGTATTGATTGGTGGCGTAGGTCAGCGAAACGGTGTGGTCATTTATTTTAATGACACATTCTTTGGCTAGGAATTCGATCTTTTGCACCTTCTCATTGGGGAGTTGTTTTGGCGTGGTTGCCGCTTGCTCACTGTTGCCGTTGCGGCGTTGGTAGTAATACCAGGCTCCACTACCCGCCAGAAGCAATACTCCGAACAGCGCCATAACGAGGGTGTAAACCTTTAAAATGTACAGCATGGGCTCAATTGTCCGGCCGATAATAACCACCCCTTTTTCTGTTCCCTGGTCATCAACCAGCGGTCGATAGGTGACCAAGAACGACTCGTTGGTTTTACTATCTTGGATTTGCCGAAACTCAGACGAGCGTCGCAAGTTCCGCAGTACAAACGTTGGATCTATAAAATCCGGTATGCGATCCATGCTGTTGGCGTTGTTGGTCTTCAGTAGAATTTGGTTATACTGATCGACGATCTGGAACGGAATATCAAAGGCCACAAGCTGATTATCAACGCCGCTGACATCAATTGCGCCATCTTTTACCTCCACGCCCTTATTAATTTTTTCGACGGCCTGCTGGAGTTTTTGGTCGATTCGGCTGATGTTTGCTTCTTCGGGGCTAAAGTAAGAAGCGGTAATGACTCCTATCTCTGCTCCGTTATCCACGATCGGTTTAGAATACATACGCCAGCTTTGATCGGTAACGGTGTGAATGGTCTGCGGTGTTTTATATTCCAACAATCGTCTGACATTAGAAATATTTTGATGCCCGGCGATTGGTCGCCAGCGATCTATAACAAAGCCGTCATTCGAGAAGACGTACAGCCGGTACGGGCCCGGTATTTCAGGATCGGTATTATATTTTGAGGTGTCCCACACGCCATTCTTGAACTCAATGCTGGACGCAACTCTGTCGTGGATTTGGTTCAACGATGCCTTGGTGTGGGCTATAGCAGCGAAATAAATGGCCAAGCCGCCCACGACCGCTTGCAGCACATAGAGCGCAACCACGATGATTACGAATTTCAGAGCCCGCTTCGACTTTATAAAATTAACTACCTTCATTTTGACCACATACTTATCATGTACTTACCACTTAGTATAACATCTTAGCCTATAAAGGCGCGGTAGGGTGACAAAGAGTTTCTTTTGCTTAACTAAAGCTTGTAGTCAGCCAGTAATTCTTCTAGTTTTTTGGAGAGTCCTGGCCAAGAGAACCCGCCGCCCATTTTCCAAGAATTTCTTGCCTCTGTTCCAGGTAGTTTTTCGAATATAAGATCTTTGACTTCGTCATGTGGGTAGAGGTAGGTATCGTTCCCCCGCCTAAAAACTATATAGATGTCTTTGCCAGTATACTTCTTATTTATAGTCAGCCTGCCTTTAAGCTGTACCCTGAGAAAATTCACGCCGTCGATGTGGTTGGCTATGAAATCGGCCCCTTGCCAGTCATCGTTGAGCCACATACAAGAATAGCCATACTCTGCCAGAACTGCTGCTATCTTTTGGAAATTATAGTTTTCCTTTTGCCGTGCGTTGAGCTTTTCGTAAGTAATTTTTCTAAATTTCATGAAGTTTAGCTCCCTGTAGGGTTTGCATAGACGAGCTAACTATAACAAAAATCCAATAATTCTAGTAGCTACTGGATATGTCATCAAAAATATAGTTTTGGCCTAGCCGCTTGAGCTTTACATAAGCATGTTCTACAATGTCGATAGAGTAAGTTATGGCTCAAAAACAAACCAAACAAGCAAACAAAGTTCCCTTTTACCGCCGGAAGTGGTTTATATGGAGTGTGGCCGGTATTGTCGGGTTTGTGTTGGCTGTGCTTATTGCTTTCCGGGTGAGCCCTTGGCCGGGGGCGATGGTCATTCGCCTGGTTTTTGACCGCGGCGCGCACAAGACTTTGGTAGGATTGCAGCAAGATATTCCGGCGCAGCCAGTGACGGTTCTGCAAAATCAGCAATATGGCCAGGGCAGCAAGCAAGCCCTGGATGTTTATATCCCAGATTCGATAACCCAAACACAGCAAACGTTACCGGTGGTGATATGGACGCACGGTGGCGCATGGCTGTCGGGCGATAAACAAAATGCGGCACCGTATTTTAACTTGTTGGCCGCCCAGGGCTTTGTGGTGGTGTCGCTCGACTACTCTTTGGCGCCAGAGAAGACATATCCTACGCAGCTCCACCAACTGAACGAAGCGCATGCTTATATACTGGCCAACGCGGAGCGTTTCCATATTGACCCGAACAAAATTGTGTTTGCGGGCGACTCTGCTGGCTCCCAGCTTTCGAGCCAAATGGCGGCCATTATTACAAACCCCGCCTACGCGGAAGAGGTTGGCGTGCAGCCGACACTGACGCCGTCGCAACTCGTTGGAACAGTGCTGTTTTGCGGTATCTACAAACTAGAAGGCCTCACTGAGGCGAATCCCGCCTTGCCCAAAATTATCAATTGGGGCGATGATGTTGC
>CAYNBU010000011.1:0-22893 GCA_964395925.1 uncultured Candidatus Saccharibacteria bacterium | reverse complement strand
GTATTAAACACTACGAGGGGCTGAATTTAAGCTCGACGTTGGACTTTATCAGTTAGATCCGCAGGTCGCTTGTCAGCGATATAGGCACATCTGAATAGATGCAAAAACTTCTAAACTCAGTGCAATGGTAGACAACGTGCTTAACGCACGTCAAAACCAGTTCGCACTTGCTGCCTAATTTTTGGTAGCCACTCCCCGACCGATACCAGGTAGGGCGAAGGAGTGTTATTTATCTGGTTGCCTACTCTACCCCTGATTCAGCTAGGGTAGTAAGATTTTGAATCTGCTGTAGCGCGTTATGTTGTCTGTTCTAAGACACGCTACCTAAGACATTCGAACAGAATAAACCTGTAGACGACTAACAAAGATAAACTAGCGGACGCGGGGGCAGTACCCGCCAGCTCCACCACAAAAGCTTGAGAGAAATCTCGAGCTTTTTTGATATACTCATAGTGAATCAAAACAACTTTTATGAGCAATGTCGAAACAGAACGGCACCTTCCTGCCTAGTCTGCTAGAATAAGTTTCGTGAACAAACGCAAAGCCTTTATCGCCTATCGGCATACCGGTGAAAAAACCGACTATCTTGTGAAAAATTACTAACCACTGCCAAGCAGGCGCTGGCCGATGTGGGCGTAGATGCTTATTGTACTTTCTTCGAAGAAGATGAGTTCCAGCACAAGTCGCTTCGGGCGTATCAGATCATGGACCACGCTTTCTCGATTATTGACGACTCTGATCTGTTATTTGTGATCCAGACTTCCGAAAGCAAGAGCGAGGGCATGCTCATGGAAGTAGGCTACTGCCGTGCCAAAAACATCCCCATTATAGTGGCCACGCAGCAGCAGGTGGGCGCTACCTATGTGCCCGATATGGGAACTGTTGCTTTCCGGTGGGATGATCTGAATGACCTCCGTACTAAGATCCAAGCCCTTGATTTCGCAAAACGAGCGTAAGCCGCTCATGCTTGCAGTTTTACAACATAAGCAGTAGAATGTCCAGCAATGAAACGACCAGAAGAAGCTATTAGTTGTATTGAGATTGTTGAGCCCTTCGCCCGCGCGCTGTGGGAAGAGGGTGTAACGAATGTGCAGTTTATGGGCGGTATTGGTTCGGTGGCGCTCACTTTGCCCGAAACCGAGATTTTCGTGAATCACAATACTGTGGCTACGCCCGAAACCGACGAACTCCACGAAAAGATTGGGCAGTTCCGTCCAAATGGGACGCTTCGTGATCTCGATGGCCTGGTACTGAGCGATGACCCCGAAGTAGTAGCCCGCGTGCAAACACTCGCCGAAGAGGTTATTGGTGATGAGCTTGAGCTATCTTTCTTTGGTTTGCATAACATGGCTCGCTTACAGCGGCAAGTTGAACATCCTTTTCAGAGCGTTGCTAAGGTGTGGGTCGGTGACCGCTACGTAACCATTGAGCGTGGCCAAATTATCGAAGCCAAGAAGGCAATTTATCCTTTTGCGGTCGACCTGCCCGAAGAGGTCCTCGAACCGTGGTGGCTCCAGATCGGAAACCGCGAACCCATGCCCATCCCCAGCCCGGCTGCTGCACCACTCAATTACACCACACGGTCGCTGTCTGGCCTCCGCCCCAAAGATGCTGAAAAGGTACAACAACTGGTAGAGAATCTCGAACAGAAAGCTCCCGAACTTATCGATTGGATGATAGAGGGCCCTGGTAAGTCGCAGGTAGAGCTTGCGACCGTGCTGCACTCGATCCGAGAGCCGCGCGACAATCCGCGCTCATTTACCATTGGCCAAAAGTTTGAGCGGGCCACTATGACCGATAAAGAGATCCTGCAAAGTGATGTATTTCTTGGCGAGCAAAACGAGGCCGTCCGTCGTGCGATACTGGCAATGAGCCGTGCTAAAGGGCGCACGGTATATCAATACGAAAGCAATCCGAAGCTCGTAAAATTCTGGCAAGAAAAAGTCGAACCGCGCATTGGCGCTATCCTCAAAAACAAAGCTTAAAGCCGCTCGCGCTTGCTAACTGAGCCACATGTGTTATACTGCGCTTACTAGAAAAAGCTGCTGATCCAAGTTACGGTTCTAGGTTAATAAATCAGGTGTTATAGAGGAGCAGCTAACTGGAATTTAATTGCCAGATTACCTCCAAGCCGAAAATAGGAGATAAACTAATGGCAACTAAATTATTCGTAGGCTCATTGTCTTGGAACGTTACTGACGACCAGTTGAAAGACTTTTTCGCAACTGTCGGTCAAGTTGTTTCAGCAAACGTCATCGTTGACCGCGACACCAACCGCTCTAAGGGCTTTGGTTTCGTAGAAATGTCATCTGACGACGAAGCAAAAGCAGCTGTTGACCAGCTCAACAACAAAGAGCTTGATGGCCGTGCTATCGTCGTGAGCGAAGCTCGCCCACGCGAAGACAAGCCACGTCGCTACTAAGCAATTAGTATAGACAACTTGAAGCACCTCGGTTTCGGCCGGGGTGTTTTTATTAGCGTCTGATCCGCTCTGTTACTATAGAAGCATGAACAAAGCCCTGAAGCTCAATATTGCCTGTTGGACACTGGGGCTTGCAGTCACGGTGCTGGCAATTGTGGCATGGGGCCAAAGCAAGAACTGGGTCTTCGACGGCCCTGTTGCATATCTGTTATTTCCGCTCTGTGGTCTGCTGGCTTTTAGCCTGATGTGGTCGCACTATATTGCAGGATCACTTCGCCGGCTCAATAAGGCCGAAAAGGCTACGATTCAAAAGTACCTAACCATTACTGGCTACGCAGTGTTGGTGCTCATTTGTTTGCATCCTGGCTTGCTCATCTGGCAGTTGTGGCGCGATGGCTTTGGCTTACCTCCAGACAGTTACCTGCAACACTATGTTTCTCCTTCGCTCAAATGGGTAGTGATGCTGGGGACGATCAGTTTCTTGGTTTTTATCGCCTACGAATTTCGCCGATGGTTTAAAGATAAACCGTGGTGGAAATATGTCGTATACGCCGGTGACGCTGCGATGATAGCCATTTTTTACCACGGCCTGCGGCTCGGCAGTAACACCCAAACGGGCTGGTACCAGCGGGTGTGGTGGTTTTACGGAGTAACACTCATTGGATCTTTGGCATTTATTTACTATGTCGATAGACGCAAGAATCAATTGAAAAGGGGGAAGAACATATGAAAAAAGTACTAATCATCGTGGCGGCAGTGATTGTGGCGGCTGCGGCCGGGTTTGGCATCTATAGTGTAGTTACTAAAGACAACAGCGATCAACACGATCATACTGCCGAGAGTAGTGATCACACGCATGCTACTACAGACACTCCGGCTGCTACCGATGCAGGCTCCGAAGCATCATCAACCGAAGAGGCGGTTATTACCTATACCAACAGTGGGTATAGCCCCAAGGTAATTACCGTTAAGTCGGGCACTACGGTCACCATTAAGAACGAATCTTCTCGCAACATGCAGTTCGACTCCGACCCACACCCGGCGCACACCACCAACGAAGAACTCAATGTCGAAGATGTTCGACCCGGCCAGAGCCAAACATTTGTAGTGAAGCGAACGGGAACCTTTGGGTATCACAATCACCTGAATGCTTCGCAAACCGGCACTATCATTGTGCAATAAAAAAGCCCGGTATGACCCGGACTTTTTTATGAAGCGATGTGCGCGGTTATTTAACGTCTTCGAAATCGATTTCGATACCGTGTGAAGCCTGCAAGAACACGTTAGCTACCAACGCAACAACTGCACCGTAGAGCCAACCGAGTACAAACAGTACGATTGGGTACAGTACCAATGCGCCGAGCCATACGCCGAAAACTGCGAGCAGTTTGCCGAAGAAGCTCCAGCCGTCTTCTTGTACAACACCGATGGTGCCGCTGATACCCAAGAACACACCGATAACCAAGCCGATAATGGCGTTTGCAATACCAATGAAGCGACCAAAGGTAGCGACACCGATCTTACGTACTACTAATTTTTTCATACTTATCTCCCCCGAGATTATTTTATAGTAACTTCACTGTAATACTTACAAGCGCATTTTGCAACTTTGTATCATAATACCACTTATGCTTAGGAGCATTAAAACGCATTTGACAGGTGCTCTTGCAATGTATAACATAAACGATAAGCACTTTAGAGGGAACAGGGTTTGTTAAGAAATAAAAAGCTATCATTGTTTGCAGGGTTTAGCATTTCCGTACTAGGAGTACTGTTTGTGTTCTCCGGCCAGGCCTCAGCCGCCACTTATACGGTCACTAATACTGATGACTCAGGCGCAGGAAGTCTCCGCCAGGCTATTGAAGATGCCAACGATAACCCTGGCTCTGACACTATTAGCTTCAACATTGCTGGTGGTGGCGTGCATACCATTGCACCAGAATCTGGTTTACCCGAGATTACCGACGCAGTAACCATTGATGGCACCACCCAGCCAGGTGCGGCATGCGGCACGCTGGTACCAGGTCTGCCGGCTTCTTCTAACACACCACATACATTGCTCATTGAAATCAGCGGCATGAATCTCGACCCGACTGATCCGTTTAGTTACGGCCTTGGCCTGCTCACGCTTGCCGATACTGCCGATTCGACCACCGTAAAAGGACTGGTGATGAACGGCTACTACGACGATGATCTGGTGTATGGCCAGGCAGGACTGCACTTCAGTATTAATGATACGCAGACTTTGTCGGATATCACCATCGAATGTAACTATATTGGCACCGACGCTACAGGCACTGCTGCAGTTCCAAATAGAATGGGCATATACGGTGAAGGAGGATGGTCAGATCAGATAACTGATGGGCTTACCATTGCGAATAACCTTATTTCCGGGAATACGATCCAGGGCGTTTCAATAATCGGCTATGGGGGTGTGGTTACGGCACAGAACAATCTTATTGGCACCGATGCAAGTGGCATGCAGGCTCTGCAAAATGGAGAAGTTGGTCTTGATATACGAGGACTTATTGAACTAACGGTGCAAGCTAATGTAGTGTCTGCAAATGGAGGCTACGGAGGTCTGGCCGTTGGAGTACACGACGGCAACGAAGGAGTAGTAAACAATAATTACATAGGTATCAGCTTGGATGGTCAAACAGACCTTGGCAATAATGGAACGGGTATTTATACAGAAGGCGATGTTGTTGTAGCCGAGAATCTTGTACTGTACAACGACGTTGGCATACAACTGGGAGGCGTTATCGCGCGCGACAATATTGTTGCCGGAAATAGGATTGGTATTATTGTATCTTGGGGTACGATCACGGGAAACCTCATTGGCCTACGGGACGCTACTACGCCGCTGGCCAACCAGGAGGACGGGATAATGGTGCTGGACAGCGGTGTGGCAATCGGTGACGGAACCGAAGCGGGCAGGAATGTTATTGCTGCGAATGGCCAGCACGGTATTTTTCTTAATGCCGACCTCTGTGGTCTTGTTGCGGACGTTACTGTCCAGGGTAACTATATTGGTACGGATGTTAATGGCGAAGTAGTTTCTGGCTACGGTAATGCCGGGTCGGGGATTGCAGCATATGATCAAGGCTGCATGGGCAACTCGCCAACAAGTGTATACGGGGTACTGATTGGTGGTGATGAATCGGGTCAGGCAAACATCATTGCCGGCAATGAACAGGACGGAGTTAGGGTATACCGGTACACCATTGGCGATCTGTGGGGCGGGACTCCTGGCGATGTCTTTGGTATTTCAATACTGCAGAATGTAATTTTTGGGAACAGTAACTTAGGAATCAACTTGGCAGCCGCAGATGATCCTGGCGATCCGTTTGTTCCGACTGTAGATCTCGGCCCTAATCCGCAGAACGACTTTATTATCACGTATCCGGCAATTAACGCCAATGACTACCTGAACAGCCCGATTATTAGTTCGGCAGAACAAAAAGACACCAACCTCACCATCATCTACGACTTCACTGCTAACGAAGTTGTAGCCAGTGAAGATGGCCACTCCATGCTGCCTGAAGACTTGGTTGGCTATCGTCTCGACTTTTACGCTAATGACAACGGTCAAGACGGAGCTTTCCCTGGCTATTCGCAAGGCAAACGCTGGATTGGCTCATTTATTGTAGACGGTTCAGAAACTAATGCACAACATACCTTCAGTGGAATTTCTGGCATTACTGATAGTAATAACATAACAGCTACGACGACCTTGTTGTGGACGACCGAACCAGGCCCCGCAACCATACCGAGTTGTAGCGAAGACTTCGCCCGAATTGGCAGTAGTCCGCCGTATCGATACGAGAATGAGATATGTGGATGATGAAAACACTGACTAAAATAACCCTTGCAAGCATATTGATCGCAGCTTTCGTGATCGTTTCTCCGAATGTTCACGCCGAAGAAATCAACCCCGACCCCGGCACCTACAGCACTGGCTCTACCAGTGAATACTCGCCCTATGCTTCTGTGCAAGGTAACGACTCTGGTGGCGGCCAGTCTTCAGAAGGTAGCTCTGGTGGTAGTGACCCCCTCGCAAACACCGGCCAAGATACCCAGCGCATCATTATGCTTGCACTGGCACTTCTAGCCGTTGGTGGTGGAGCGGTTGGTGTGCGGTATCTGCTCGCTCGCAAAAAATCCGTCTAGCAGCGTTGTCTTCAAGGGGTGCTTATGGTATAATCAAGCTAATCGTTTAAGCATGCGCTTGGATACAGGCGCTTTTTTATTAGGAATCACATGACCAAATCCATTCAGGATCCCACAAAGATCCGCAACATCGCCATTATTGCCCACGTTGACCACGGTAAGACTACCTTGGTGGATGGGCTGCTCAAGCAATCGCAGACCTTCCGCGACAACCAGGCCGAAATGAGCCAGGAACTGATCATGGACAGCGGCGATCAAGAAAAAGAACGCGGTATTACCATCACTGCCAAGGTGACCGCCGTGCAACATGGCGACTACCGCATTAACATTATCGATACCCCAGGCCACGCCGACTTTAGTGGCGAAGTTGAGCGTACTTTGAACATGGCCGACGGTTGTATCCTCATCGTTGATGCCCAAGAAGGCCCCATGCCGCAGACCAAGTTTGTGCTGGGCAAGGCGCTGGCTGCCGAACTTAAGCCCATCGTAATTATTAACAAAATCGACAAACCTGCCAGCCGTATCAAAGAAGTCGAAGACGAACTGGCTGATCTGTTTTTGGAACTTGCCGTACACGAAGACCAATTGCACTACCCGGTGTACTATGCCATTGGCCGTGCCGGCAAAGCCTGGGGCGAAGTTCCTACCGATCCAGAGGCCGATGCCAACTTAGATGTCGTTTTTGATGCCATTATCAAAGACGTACCCGCGCCAACCATTGAACTCGATAAGCCCTTCCAGATGTTGGTAACCGCACTTGCGTGGGACAGCTTCAAAGGCAAATACGCAGTCGGGCGTATTGTCCGTGGCCGCGTAAAAGCGGGCGACCTGGTGTCGCTTTGTAAAAAAGATGGCTCGGTTGCCAAAGCTAAGGTTGACCTGGTATTTATGAGCCACGGCGTCAGCCGCTTTGAAGTGCCCGAAGGTGTGGCTGGTGACATTGTGCAGCTTACCGGTGTTGCTGATGCCCAAATTGGCGAAACTATTGCAGATGCCGATCAGCCCGAAGCCCTGCCGGTGATGGAAGTCGAAGCCCCAACACTCAAGATTTATCTGGGCCCCAACACCAGCCCGCTTAAAGGGCAAGAAGGCGAGTTTACCACCTCTCGCCAGATTGGTGAACGATTACAAAAAGAACTCGAAACCAACGTCGGGCTCCGTGTCGAAGACGAAGGTATCGGCTTTTTGGTAGCTGGGCGCGGTGAATTGCACCTCAGTGTACTCATCGAAACCATGCGCCGCGAAGGCTACGAGTTCGAAGTCGGCCGCCCGCAGGTTGTGACCCGCGAAAAAGACGGCAAAACCGAAGAGCCTTTAGAAGAAGTTATTATTGAAGTACCAGCCGAACATGTGGGAACGGTACAGATGGAACTTGGCCAACGTCGCGCTACACTCAAAGAGCAATTCGCCAGCCCCAAGGGTGTTACCAAGCTTATTTATGAAATGCCAACCCGCGCACTGCTCGGTATGCGTAACATCTTACTGACCAACACGAAGGGTACGATTGTGATGAACAGCCTGGTGATTGGATACCAGGCGCAAGGTGCGGCACTGCAGCAACTCCGTAACGGTGTATTGATCGCTTTCGAAAGTGGTACAACCACGCCGTATGCACTGCAAAACGTCGAGGCTCGCGGCACTACTTTTATCGGCCCGGCCGTGAAGGTATACGCTGGGCAAATCATTGGCCTCAACACTCGCCAAGAAGATATGGAAATCAACGTCTGCAAAGCCAAACACCTTACCAACATGCGTAGCTCCAGCAGCGATGGTGTGGTGCAACTCACGCCTCCTACCATTTTCAGCCTCGAAGAATGCCTAGACTTTATCGAAAACGACGAACTTTTAGAGGTCACGCCCCAAAACCTGCGGCTGCGCAAGCGCGAACTTGACCCGAATAAGCGCAAACGCCAAGCAAAATAGTAACTTTGGCCTTGCGCTCATTGCGCAACACTCTTAAGCTAAGAGCAATATGTTAGAAAAAGCCAAAAAAGTCGCCAAAAAAGTACTGACTGCAAAAAGCACTCAGGAGCTGAGCGCTGCCGACGTGCAAGAAGCCCGCGAGTACATTGCAAAATATTGGAAGAAGCTCGAACGCCACCACCCCAAAGATGACGAAACATTGTTCGGTGTGCCGCATCCATTTTTGGTGCCTGCCTTCGAAAAAGGGCACAGCTTTGACTTTAACGAGCTTTATTACTGGGACAGTTACTTTATGGTGCAGGGCTTTTTAGGCCAGCACAAAACGCACAAAGAGCTGGTCACCGGCATCCTGGACGACCTCATTTTCTTGCAAAAGAAACTCAAAATTATTCCGAATGCCTCGCGTACCTACCTCACCGGGCGGTCGCAACCGCCTCTGTTAACGACCTTCATTTTTGATGTCTACGATGCCTACGGCATGGACAAAAAGTGGCTGGCCGAACGCATCAAGGTAGCGCAAGACGAGTACTACGGCGTGTGGTTGGGTGTCACTAAGCCCAACGAACGTCAGGTGTTCCGCGGCCTCAGTCGGTATTACGATATTAATTATTTACACGATCTTGCCGAAGCCGAAAGCGGCTGGGATATGACGCCGCGCTTTGGTCGAAAAGCCCTTAACTATCTGCCGGTAGACCTTAACTCTCTGTTGTACAAGTACGAAACCGACTTCGCGCGAGCAGCAGAGATTACCGGCGACGACAAAGAGGCAACAAAATGGCTCAAACGCTCCGAACAGCGCAAAGACGCTATGGACGAGTTGATGTGGAGCCCCTCGCGCGACTTTTATTACGACTACGATTTCGCCCGGCAGCGCCGCGGATCAGTCACCTCGCTGGCCGGGTTTTACCCCATGTGGGCCGGCATGGTCAGCGACGAGCAAGCCGCTTTCTTGGTGCGCAGTCTGCGCCGCTTCGAAGAGAAGGGAGGTCTGGCAACCACAGATCAACAGTTCAACCAACGCTTGCCTGGCCAGCTCCCCGGCGGCGCTGGCAACACGCCAACCCAGTGGGCCTACCCCAACGGCTGGGCGCCGCTCCACTTTATTGTTATCCAGGCACTGCAACGGTATGGCTACCATGAGGATGCCGAGCGCATCGCTACCAAATGGCTCCACACTAATCTCAGATGGTTCAACAAAGAGCACGTATTTTTAGAGAAATACAACGTCGTGAACCCCGAAAAGCCGCCGATGAAGGGCGTATATCCGAGCCAAACCGGGTTTGGTTGGACCAACGCCGTGTTCGAGCGCTTGTGCCAGGACTTCATCGATAAGTAGTGTGCTATAATACCTCTGTTATGAACATATGTGTGAGCCAATCTCAAATGCGTATGATGCCCGCTGGGGCTTAACTTCTCTTTAATTTTGTTTCAATAATTCTTTTAAGAAAGGTACACTAGAACAGTGAATTATTATGTAACCACCTCTATTCCGTATGTAAATGGCGAGCCTCACTTAGGGCATGCGCTTGAATATATTTATGCAGATGTACTGGCTCGGGCGGCGCGCGAGTCGGGCGACAGCGTCATCTTTACCACCGGAACCGACGAACATGGCGGCAAAGTAGCCGAAAAGGCCGCAGAAGCAAAGCTTGCTCCCCAAAAGTACGTCGACGGCATTAGCCAAAAGTTCCGCGACCTGCAGAAGGCGCTTAACATCAGTAATGACCGATTCATCCGTACTACCGACGCCGCACACATTCAGCGGGCTCAGCTCATCTGGAAAGCTCTCGAAAAAGATATCTACAAGGGTAGCTATGTTGGCCTGTACTGCACGGGCTGCGAAGCATTTGTAACCGAGGCCGTAGCTAAAGAAAATAAGAATATCTGCCCACATCACAACAAGCCATACGAGAAGATCCAAGAAGAAAATTACTTCTTTAAGCTCAGTTCATATGCCATTCAGATCCGCGAAGCCATCGAAACCGATGCATATCGCATTGTGCCCGAAACCCGCAAGCATGAAATCTTGCAAGTTATTAAAGACGGCCTCGAAGATATTAGCATCTCGCGGCCCAAAGAAAAGATCGCCTGGGGCGTTCCGGTACCGGGTGATACCAAGCAGGTGATGTATGTGTGGTTCGAGGCCCTCATGAACTATATTACGGTGCTTGGCTACCCCGAACACAAAGACTTCAAAGACTTTTGGCCGGCTAATGCACAGGTGATTGGTAAAGACATTTTGCGCTTCCACGCGGCAATTTGGCCCGGCATGCTGCTCGGCTTAGGCTTGCCACTGCCCGAAAAACTATATGTGCACGGTTTTGTGAGTGTTGGCGGCAAAAAAATGAGTAAGAGTTTGGGCAATAGCGTTGACCCAATGCAGATTATCAACAAGTATAGCGCCGACGTGTTCCGGTACTTTATGGCGCGCCATATTCCAAGCTATGCCGATGGTGATTTTAACTGGGATCGCTTAGAACAGGCTTACAACAACGAGCTGGCCAACGAGCTGGGTAACGCTGTACAACGTACAGTCGTGCTGGCTCAAAAGAACCTTAATGGCATCATTGGCGACATTCCGGCTGCCCAACACGATGTTGCACAGTATCACCAGGCGCTCGACGATTGTCGCTTCGACCGTGCTCTCGACGAAGTCTGGGATCAGGTTCGCGGGCTCAACCAGTATATTGACGAGCAAAAACCGTGGGAAATTGCCAAAGCGGGCGACCAGCAACACCTACAAGAAGTGTTGGCTTACCAGGCAGGGTGTTTGATCGAAATTGCTGCACTGCTCAAGCCATTCATGCCCGAAACGGCCGCAAAAATTGAATACGTCTTTAACGAAGGCGTGGTGCGGCCGCTCGAAACCACGTTGTTCCCTCGGCTCGAAGAACCTGCCAAAAAGTAGCTTGAACCGCCCTGCGAACGCGCTATAATACCGCTTATGGTAAGTGCAAAAACAAAAGCCACCTCTTTAGATAAGGCCACTTTGGCGCGTTGGGTGATCTTGGTAATTATTGCTGTCACGAACATTTGGATTGTGCGCGATCCTATTTTGGCTTTGCTCATCTTCTTTTTGCCGGTGACCTGGGCCTTTTTGCATGGCCGCAGCTATTTTGGGCTGCGTAATATACTGGTGATGCTGGCCATCATTTTTGTGGTGGGGTATCTGGGCGAATGGCTGGGCGTGCACACCGGGCGGGTTTTTGGCGACTACTTCTATAACTCCAACCCCAAAGTGAATGGGTTTTTGATTAGCGGTGTGCCACCTCTGGTAACCATGAGTTATGCTTCGATGGGCTACACCTGTTATATGTTGGCGCGCATCATCTTGGGCGGGTACAAAAAATTGGCTGGCTGGATGTTGGCCGGCGTGTCGGTGCTGGCGGCCATGTTTATGTCGGTCTGGGACCTGTCGTTCGACCCGACATCATCGGTAGTGAATCACATCTGGACCTGGGAACGCGGCGGCGCATACTTCGGTGAGCCCTTCCGTAACTTTACCGGCTGGTTCTTGGTGACGGGCACATTCTTTTTGCTCATCAGTTTGTATCTATACTTCTTTAGTAAGCCCAAAGATTACGCCCGACCAACCAAAAAGCTGCTATTTGAGCCGATCTTTCTGTTTACGGCCAGCGCGTTTTCGATCATCGTAAAAGAGGTGCTACCCGACCCGACAATCATCCAGCAAAATATGGCACTGATTGCCCTGTTCGGTATGGGAACCATCGCTGTTATGGCATTCTTCAGGCTGGTTACCGACAAGTCCGTAAAACCGGTATAATGCAGGCATGCAATTTGTCGACACGCACTGCCATATCCAGTTTGATGATTACGGGCTCGACCCCGAGGAATCGATCAAAAATGCCGCTGCGGTAGGGGTAGATCGCCTATTAGTGGTGGGCTGTACGCTCGAAGATAGCATCGCGGCGGTGAAATTTGCCCAAAGTCACCAAAATTGCTGGTCGGCAATCGGTTTGCATCCGCACGAGGCGCACCATTACGTCGGTGATGGCGAGGCGCTTGCCAAGTTCAAAGAGTTAGCCACTCAAGAAAAAGTGGTCGCCATCGGCGAGTGCGGGCTGGATTACTACTATAATCACTCGCCGGCGGAGGCACAGAAAGAACTGCTGAAATTCCAGCTTGAAGTGGCCAAAGAATATGATCTGTCGCTGATTTTTCATGTGCGCGAGGCATTTGACGACTTTTTTGCTATCTACGACCAATTTTCAGGCCTTAGGGGCGTTGTTCATAGCTTTACCGCAGATACCACGACTCTTGACAAAATACTCGCTAGAGGGCTTTATATTGGCTTAAACGGCATTATGACCTTTACCAAAGAGGCAGCCCAGCTTGAAGCTGCAAAAACAGTACCATTGTCAAAATTACTTCTTGAAACTGACGCTCCCTTCTTGACTCCGGTTCCCTTTCGTGGTAGAATCTGTGAGCCTAAATATGTACGGGCGACGGGTGAGTTCCTGGCTACACTCCGAGGCGAAACCCTCGAATCACTAGCTGCGGCCACCACCCACAACGCCCAAACACTATTTGGCATTACGTAACCACACAATCAATATGAGTTTCTTCGATAACCATTTCACCAAGATTTTTGGCGGCGAAACAGTCGCCCGTGCTTCCGAAGCTTTTTCGGGGCTTACTTCAGAGCAATACGAAGAAGTGAGCGGAGCAGTAAAAGACCGACGATACACCATCTTCGAAGGAAATCAGGCGCTTGATGTGGCTGTCCAACGTCATGCGCCGGTTATTGACACGGTAGCAGAGGTCATCCCTGTTCCAGAGCCCGCACCAGCACCGGTTCCCGAAACACCCGAACTGCCTGCTAACGTTACTCCGCTGCAGCTTGCTCAGCAAATCGTCAACGATGCATACGAGGCTGCGTAATGCCACTCAAAAAACTTATCACCGGTACTAACGATCAGCGTTCGCATACCCGTCGCCACCAGCTTAAGCAGAATATCTTGCGTAAAGAGGCGAAGCTGGGCGGTACATTGTTTGGCCCAATCCCGAAAGGCCATCGCCGCGAATTCTTCTGCTTAGACAAGCACACCTGGGTGTGGTACGAAGAATGGAAAGACAAATCGGGCAACCTGCGAACGCTCACCACTCGGTACGACGTGCGCCCCAGTGGTATTGTAAAGATCCAAGATGGCCAGCCGAACACCTACGTAACCCCCGAAGAAGCGCGTAACTTGCAGCACGCTGCTCACCAGTACAGCCAGAAATTTGATGCTGAATTTGCCCAGTTCATTTAAACTAAGCCTATGATTTATCTCGATCACGCTGCCGCCACACCGGTTGATCCGGCGGTTCTGGCTGCCATGCAACCGTTCTGGACGGATGATTTTTACAATCCGTCAGCTCCTTACACGCGTGCTCGTAAGATTCATGCTACCCTCGAAGACGCCCGAAAAAAGGTGGCTGGCGTCGTTGGTTCGCGCCCGGCAGAAATTATCTTTACCGCTGGTGGCACGGAAGCCAATAATCTGGCCCTCCACGGTGTTATGCAGCAATTCCCTGATGCCAACATGGTGGTGAGTGCTGTCGAGCACAAATCGGTTCTAGAAGCTGCTGAGCTGTACAGCCACAAAGTCGCTCCGGTGTACGAATCGGGCGTGGTAGATGCCCTTGCTTTGCAGGAACTTATCGATGACGATACGGTGTTGGTAAGTGTCATGTATGCCAATAACGAAGTAGGGAGTGTGCAGCCGCTGAATCGCATCGTTGAACTAGCGAAGCAGATTCGGCAGGAGCGAGCACAGCGTGGTAATACCTTGCCTCTATATGTGCACACCGATGCCAGCCAAGCAGGCAACTACCTCGATCTCCACGCCAAACGCCTCGGTGTCGATATGATGACCCTGAACGGCGGCAAAATATACGGCCCTAAGCAAACCGGCGCTTTATTCGTAAAAGCCGGCATTGTGTTGCAGCCGCTGATCCGCGGCGGCGGGCAAGAACGGGGCTTGCGCAGTGGCACCGAAAACGTGGCTGGTGTTGTGGGGTTCGCAACGGCATTGGAGCAGGCTCAAGAGCGCCGAAAAACAGAGGTAGAACGTTTGCAAAAACTCCAAGAATTGTTTGCAGTTGAGTTGACAACAATGGCTCCGACGGCAGTCTTAAACGGCTTTAAGGCTCCGAAGCTCCCGAATTTTATTCATGTCACATTCCCCGGTGTCGATAACGAACGCCTGATGATGCAACTCGACGAAGCGGGCATTATGTGCGCGGTTGGTTCGGCGTGCCAGGCCAGCAACGAAGACCCCTCGCACGTGCTGATGACTATGGGGCTCACTACCGAGGCTGCGCAAAGCTCGCTTCGCTTTAGTATGGGCCACTCCACCACCGAAACAGACATCAAAAAAACACTGCAAACACTTCGCTCGCTGCTTGCCTAGCCTATACGCCCGGAAATTTCTGTAAATAACGCTCATGGCGCTTAACCTGATGTTCGAGTGCGGCACGCTCGGCACGGTCTTCTTCGATAGAGGCAATAATTGAGTCGAACCGCGCGTTCATTTCGTCACGATCGGCTTTGGTGTCGAGCTTTCTTTCGAGTTCGTCAAAGCGTTCCATCATTTGGCCAAAGAAACTCGCCAACTCTTTGTTTACCTCTTCATTTACAATACTGCGAAGTTTTGCCTCATTCATGACATGTATTGTAGCTCGTGGCAGCGCGCTCATGCAAAAATTATTAAATTCAGTTAAGAATTGCCACAACCTCTTTGATAACCCGTTATTTTGCGGTATAGTAACAGGGAAGCATAACCATAAGCGAGGTGGGCAGTGAATGCCATAGAGTTGGGGCTTATCGCAGGATTAGGAATCGCCGTTGTAGTCAGCTTGACTATCATATTTATTTTAGCGTCTCGCCTCCGTAAGGCTCATAAAGTAATCGGCCAAAAGACTAAACAAATTTACACCGACACGGCCGAAAAAGACGTGCAGCACATCTTCAACGATGCCTTCCGCCAAGAACTTCGTAATCGCGGGCTGCTGCACTTCGAACAGATCATTAACGAAAACGCCATGTTTTTGCAGCAAGACTTGCGCCTGACCGCCTCACAGGTAAATGAGTACATGAAGGGCGAGATCAAAAAGAATCTCACCGAAGAGTTTGCCAAGTACGAACAATCTATTAACGATGCTAAACAACTGGCGATTGACTCTATTAACAAGACGCAGACGGCGATTGAGCAACAACGCGATATCTTAACTAAACAACTTGACGAACAGTTCGAAGTCTCGAAGGCCCAAATGATCGCGCATTTCGAAGAGAACATGGCCGATATCGTGAATCACTACATTATGGTGGCCATTGGCGACCAGATCGACCTCAACGACCAGCTCGAATATATCATCGGTGACTTACAGGCCAATAAAAAAGCTATTGTGGAGGATATTAGCCATGGCGCCTAACGCTGCCACTGTGCTTACGCTGCCTGCTTCGGTGGTGAGCCGGGTTGATATTATTCGGCTTGCCCGAGAACTCGAGGCTGTTACGGGCGCCATCGAACAGCGAGAGCTCACCAAAAATCACGAAACATCACTGTCTCCACTCAGTAAGGTGTTGAAAGAAATTGTCGAGGCTAATAAGCTCAGCTTGGCTCGAAAAGAAGATCGTGCTCGCCTGAGCCAGTTCCTAAAAGACCTAAAAGCCGACGCTCCGAGCATCCACATGAGTTTTGCGGCTATTCCGCCGAGTGCCTTTACCGCTAAGATTGTCGATTGGTTACGAAACGAAATCCACCCCTTATTGTTGTTGGATATTGGCCTGCAACCCAGCATTGCAGCCGGTTGCGTCATCCGTACCACTAACAAATATTTCGACTGCAGCATGCGCCAACATTTACTGACCAGCCGGCCAAAACTCATCGAAATGATGCGGAGTAAAACAGCGTGAGCAGCAAGCAGGCCAGTAAGCATTTCGAGCAGCTTATCAACCGCGGCCAACCCGTGGGCGAAGTTTCGGGTGTGGATGATTTTTTGGTGCGTGTGAGGGGTTTGCAGCCAGTCAATATTCATGCGCTGGTGATGTTCGAAGATGGCAGCAAGGGCTTTGTGCATCACATTTTGGAGGATCACATTATTGTGCTGCACTTGGGTGAAACACCACTGGTACCGGGCATGCTGGCGGTCATTCAGCACCATGACCTCGTGTGTAAAGTTGGCAAAGATTACATTGGCCGCGTGGTGTCGGTGAACGGCGAACCACTCGACGGCAAAGGGCCAATCGCGGCCGACGGCGTATGGCCCGTCTTCAACAAAGCCCCTATGTTGTATGAACGCGAACAGCTCAACGAACAGCTCGAAAGCGGCGTCACAGTTATCGACTCGCTGTTTCCGATTGTACGCGGGCAGCGTATTGCCATCTTGGGCGACAGCAAAACCGGCAAAACTACGTTGGCCACGCAGCTGGCAATGAACCAGAAGAATACTGATATTACCGTGGTGTACGCGCTCATCGCCAAGCGCCGCAGTGATGTTGACTCGTTGTTGAGTCGACTACAAGAGCAAGATGCCCTCAAAAATGCCATTGTTGTGGTGTCGACGTCATTCGAGTCGCTCATCACCAGTTACCTCACACCGTATGTCGCCTGTTCGATGGCCGAGTATTTATGGCAAAAAGAGAAGCGCGATGTGGCCATCATTTATGACGATCTTACCAGCCACGCCCAAGCCTACCGCGAAATTGCTTTGCTCTCGGGCACCAGCCCGGGGCGCGACTCGTACCCTGGTGATATGTTCTATGCGCATTCGAGTTTGCTGGAACGTGCCGGCCGCTTAAGCTCAACTCATAAAACGCTGACCTCCTTGCCGTTGGTGCTGGCCAACGGCGGTGACATTACGGCATTCTTGCCGACAAACATTATGTCAATCACCGACGGTCAGTGGATCCTCGACATGGATATTTTCCGCGACACGGTGCGCCCGGCACTGAGCACTGGCCTGAGTGTCACGCGTGTGGGCGGCCGCGGCCACAACAAGCGCCAAAAGCAACTTGCCGCCCAAACCTTTAAGGTACTGGCCGCTTTCCGGCAAGCGCAGGAATTTTCGCGTTTTGGCACCGAACTGGCGCTCGAAGCCAAACATGACCTGGCAACCGGCCAACGCATCAAGGAGCTGATTACCCAAGCCCCAAACGAAACGTTTACGCTGATGGCGCAACAGCTGATGCTCGATGTGGTACTCAACCTTGAGGACGGCCAAAAGATGGATATGCGAGCCATGAAGCAGGCAGCCAACGAAATCGCTGCCACCGTAACCAGCGATGAACAATATGATGCAGCCCGCGAAGCGCTCAAAAAGAAAACTATTCTGGAGCTGAAGCGATGAAAAACCTCCAGGAAATCGGCCACGACAAAGACTCTATGCAAACCATTGCCGAGCTAACCAATGTGTTCGAAGGACTTGCCAGTATGCGCATTGCACAGATCAAAAACCAGGTGTTACGCGCCCAAGACTTCTTCCACGAGCTGTGGTACATCTATATGCAGCTGCGTGTTGACGACCGGTTCCGTTTTGGCCGGGTAGACCCCGACAAAAAAGTTATCGATAAAGAGCTCTTCATTGTTATTACTGCCGAGGGCGGATTCAGCGGTGATATCGACCAAAAACTCATTAGCTGGATGGTATCGCAGTACGACCCGGCCAAACACGACATTGTTGTGGTGGGGCACCACGGCGTCGTGCAGCTTGCGCAGCTTGGGGTGCCATTTAAAAAGTATTTTAAGATGCCCCAGTCTGACACCAATATTAACGCCACGCCGCTCATCAAAGAAATCCAGGAATACAAAGGCTGCTACGTGTACTACCAGACTTATGTATCGCTGATGGTGCAAGACGTCAAGCGCATCAACCTGTCTTCGGCGGTGAAAGAACAGGGGCGTCAAGCCGGTAAAGCCAGCGAAGAAATTAGTGAACGTACCTACATTTTTGAGCCGAGCACCTATGCGGTGGCGAGCCACCTTGAGCGCTCAATGCTCAGCAGCATGCTGGGGCAGGTGATCTTTGAGTCGAAACTGGCTCAGTACGCCAGCCGATTCAGGGCCATGTCATCTGCGCACAAAAAGGCCGATGAATCGGTCGAAGACCTCGCCTGGGCGTACAACCGCGCCAAGCGCGACATCAAAGATGAACGGCTCAAAGAGATTATTAACGGCTTGCGAAAGGCGGCCAAATCATGAAAGCCGCAGACAAAAAACCAGATGGCGTTGTGCGGGTCATCAAAGACCTGATTATTCATGTTGAGTTCGACGAAGCTATGCCCGAAATTGGCGAACTGGTTACCGTCGACAACAAGGCTAAGGCGGCATTGCTGGTTGATTCGCTGGTGCCCGGGAACATCGCCATTTGTTTGAATATTAGTAGCGATCGTACTATTGAAAAGAACCAAGGTGTGCATCTTACCGGCAAGGGTATCGAAATCCCCGTGGGCAGCCCTACTATCGGGCGTATTCTTGACCCGCTGGGGAATCCGTTGGACGGCCAGCCTGCCGTAGACACTTCAACTCAAAAACGCAACATCATGAAGCTACCGCCGCGGAGTACTTCGTTTGAGGCAGCTAAGCCCGAAATCCTCGAAACCGGCATTAAGGTGATCGACTTCTTTACGCCATTTGTGAAAGGCCGCAAGGTGGGCATTATCGGGGGTGCCGGTGTTGGTAAGACGGTGCTGACCATGGAGCTGATCAACAACGTGGCCAAGAGTGGCACCGGCCTGAGTTTCTTTGCTGGTATTGGTGAGCGTATCCGTGAGGGTCACGAACTGTACGAAACCTTGCGCGAGCACGATCTGCTCAAAAACACCTGCATGTTCTTTGGCCAGATGAACGAGAATCCGGTAATCCGTTCGCTGGTAGGTATTTCGGCGGTGGCTTCGGCTGAGTATTTCCGCGATACCGAACACAAAGATATCCTGTTCTTTGCCGATAACATGTACCGCTATGTGCAGGCCCGCAATGAGCTGTCGACTATTCTCGACCAGATTCCTTCGGAAGGCGGCTATGAGCCGACTATCTTTAGTGACGTCAAAGTGTTGCAAGACCGCCTGAGCTCCAACGAAAACGGTTCGATTACCTCAGTGCAAACCATTTATGTGCCGGCCGATGACCTCAGCGACCCAGCCGTGCAGATGATTCAGCACGAGCTGGATTCGACCATTGTGCTCAGCCGTAAAGTTGCCGAACAAGGCATTCGTCCGGCGGTAGACCTCATCCGTACCTCGTCTTCACTGTTGGCACCAGACATCGTAGGTGAGCGCCACTATGTATTAAGCGTGCAAGTTCAGGCGCTGCTGCAAAAGTATGAATCGCTCAAGAACATCATCGCCATTATTGGTGAAAACGAACTGTCGCCAACCGACCGCGCCGACTTTGCCAAGGCTAAAAAGCTCATCCAGTTCTTCTCGCAATCGGCGTTTGTGGCTGAAGATTTGAATGGTATTAAGGGCGAATACTTTACCCGCGAAGAAACGCTTAAGGGCATCGAGGAGATCATTGTTTAGCTATGGTTCGAAGGCAAGAAGCAAGCACCGGTAAAATTGTAGAAGATGGGCGCCCGGCGGCCATTCCGGTAAAGAAAGGCCGGCACGAGATGCACGTCAAAGTATACTCGCCGTTCCAGGTGTACTTCGATGATATGGCCTATAGTATTTCAGGCGTTAATGATACCGGGCCGTTCGACATTCTGCCGGGGCACCGTAACTTCTTGAGCCTGCTCAAAGCCTGCAAACTGGTGGTTACTACTGAACAGGGGAAGCGCAGTATCGAAATCGCTCGCGGCATGATGCACGTCAAGGCGGACCGGGTTATTGTTTTTCTCGATGTATAATGGTATAATACTTATCAATGCCAAAACCAGATCTACCTTTTTTACCCGACGCGTACCCCGTACCTTTATATGAGGTAGACGGGCTGGTGCTGCCTCGCGGGATTCACGATGGCATCATAGCTGCGGTATACGAAACGCTTCCTGCAGAACTGCCAGAAACGGGCGAAGTGCCAACAGCTTATGCCGTAGCCGCTAATGTGAATGCTCACCAGCCTGCCGCACGATTTTTGCTTGAGAATCAGCTTACCGTACAAGAGCTCAACGAAGTCGGAGTGCCAGAAGTATGTATAGCGATTATGAGGCTCGAACATAAACGATTTGTCACCTCTCAGCCTCATCCAGGCATACCATACAAAGATGTGTACCTTCGGCGCGGCTCACTCAAACAAGATCTTCTGTAAAATAAGGGGGGCGTATGGCACAAAAAGTTTATGTCGGAATGAGCGGCGGAGTGGACAGCTCCGTCACGGCAGCCCTCTTGAAAGAGCAGGGCTATGACGTAGTGGGCGTGTACATGAAGAACTGGACGCAAGATTTACCTGGCATGGCCTGCCCCTGGAAAGAAGATTACCAAGACGCTAAGCGTGTGGCGGTGCAGCTGGGCATCGACTTTAAGGTGTACGATTTCCAAAAGGAATACCGCCAAAAAGTAGTCGACTACATGATCGCCGAATACCAGGCGGGGCACACGCCGAACCCCGATGTGATGTGCAACCAAGAGGTGAAGTTCAAGCTGTTTTTAGAAGCAGCTTTGGCAGATGGTGCTGACCTCATTGCTACCGGTCACTACGCCCGCGTGCGAGATGGCCAACTACTTACCGCAGCTAATGCCGACAAAGATCAAACCTACTTTTTGTATCGAGTCACCCAAGATGCGCTCAAGCACAGCCTGATGCCTATTGGCGATTTCAAAACCAAAGCCGAAGTGCGGGCGATTGCTAAAAAGCTAGGCCTAGCAACGGCCAGTAAAAAAGACAGCCAGGGGATTTGCTTTGTGGGCAAAGTAGGTATTAAAGACTTTCTGCAACAGTATGTTACTACCAACCCCGGTGCCATTATCGAACAAAACGGCGTCACTATTGGCCAGCACGATGGGGCAATTTATTACACCATTGGCCAGCGCCACGGCCTCAATGTGGGCGGCGGCTTGCCGTATTATGTGGTCGGCAAAGACATGGACAAAAACGAAGTGTACGTCACCACCGACCTGGACGACAAACAGCTCTGGCACAAAGAGCTGAAACTAACAGATGTGCACTGGATAAACGGCCAGCCGGACCTCAAAAAAGAGTATCAGGTACGCACCAGATATAGAGCACCACTGGTAGCGTGCACGCTAGATATAGCGGGTAGCACGCTACATATAGCGTTATCCGATGAAATTCGCGCCGTTACCGCTGGCCAGTCTGCTGTCATTTATGACGGCAAGCGCTGTTTGGGCGGCGGTATCATCGTCTAAGGGCGGTTTGCTTTGCACTGGTATAATAGAAGGGCCTACCAACATAATCAAAGGAGGTCATTATGGGCATAGCAGACGACATCAAAGACGGTGCCGACAAGCTCAAAGAGGGGGCACAAGATGCTACCGATACGCTCAAAGACAAAGCTGAAGTCGCCAAAGACAAAGCCGAAGCTGCTGGCGACAAGGCCAAGGGCGAGATCAAAAGTAAGACTGCTGACCTCAAAGACAAACTGAACTAAGCAGCAGTTTTACCCGTTGAGTTCCTCGAGAGCCTCCATAACCGACTTTGACTTTTAAGATATAATTTGTCATAATACCTACACGATGAAAGTTTCAATCACTGCAATGGTTTATGCCTGTGCAGCCGCACCAGCGGTTGATTGAGCACGTCGTTAATAATTAAAGAAAACCATACGAGTCTCAATCTAAAAAGAACGAGGCTCGTTTTTTATAACCACCGAAAAGGAGACAGCATGAGTATAAGCGAATTGCAGCCAACCCCAATTGAATCAGAACCCCAAGATGCAGCAGCTGCCTTAGAGGGGTTGTTTCGAGCTCATCTTGCAGGACGGAACTTTGGCGAGGAGCACATCTCTCTGGTGGAAGGAGCTGAGGGACAGTTCTTTGTATCGCTCGAAGGGCTTGATCCAGTGGTGTTTTCTCATGACAATGTTGAATATCTTGCAGGGTCGCTTGGCCCTGTGGTACGGCTTGTAGGGCAGACCATAAATGGCGAAGCAGCAGTGATCTTAGCTGGCGAGACAGAATTTACTGTTCAACAACAAGTAAGGCTCGACGGATAGCGCGCTGGAGCGTGATATACTCTAACAGATATGAATGCACAACAAATTCGCAAGGCCTACCTCGACTTTTTCACGAAGCAGCAGCATGCTGTAATTCCGCGTGCGCTGGTGGTGCCTTATAACGATCCGACCACCTTGTTTACTGGCTCTGGTATGCAGCCGCTCATTCCATATTTGCTGGGCGAGCCGCATCAAGAAGGCACGCGCTTGGTGAATAGCCAGACTTGTTTGCGCGCACAAGACATCGAAGATGTGGGTGACAA
>CAYNBU010000010.1:21182-22969 GCA_964395925.1 uncultured Candidatus Saccharibacteria bacterium | reverse complement strand
ATCACCGTTACCAAGCCCGTGTTACTAATGGTCACGCGGTCGGTGTTGTCGGTCTTGAGGTTTAAGCCGAAGTTGTCGTTGGTACCCAGGATCATAGTGGAGTTAAAGTTATTACCGCCTTGCAGCACGTCGCCTGCCCCACCGCTGGTACTACAGTTACCACTGCTCAAACAGATAGTGCCGTCGGCGTTAGGCAAAATAATACTGCGGTTCGATGTTGGGTCGGCCACCATAAAGTATGTGGCATAGATGTTATCGGTGGCGCCCTGGAATACAAACGGCGTACCGCCCAAGATCTGCCCGTTTACGGTCATTCGGTTGTTAGCGTCGGTGCCAAGCACCACATTGCCCTGCACGTTCAGACTACCGGTGAGGGTAGCGTTGCCGGTGCTCGTTATGGTAAACCGTGGTATGTTGCTGGTCTTGATAACTACGTCACTGCCGTCGATGGTACCAATGGTCATGGTCGCGCCAAAGTTGTTACCGTTCTGCAGAATGTCTCCGGCGCCTACAGGCCCCAAGCAGTTACCACTACTCAAACAGATGGTGCCGCTGGCGTTAGGCAACGTAATGACATTAGACGACGTTGGGTCGTCTATCATCAAGGCCGTGAAAAAGGCATCGTCCGTAGAACCCTGGAACACCAGCGGCGCCGCACCCGTTAATTGACCCAGGAAGGTCAGGCGTGAACTACTATTTTGCCCAAAGGTCGCGTTAGCGTTAATGGCCGTATTGCCCAGCAGTGCAATGTCGCCTGTGTTGCTGATGGTAATACGGTTGGTGTTAAAGGTTTTGAGGTTCAGGCCGTAATTGTCGTTGGTACCAAGCGTCATGAGCGCGTTAAAGTTGTTACCGCCGTTCAGCACATCACCGTAGCCACCACCACCGCTACAGTTACCGCTACTTAAACAAATAGTACCGTCGGCGTTGGGCAAAATGATGTTACGTGGTGCTGTTGGGTCGGCCACTAGCAGGCTGGTAGTAAACACGTCGTCGGTGGCGCCCTGGAACACCAGTGCCACCGTGCCAGCTATTTGGCTGGTAACCGTTAGGCGGTCTTGCGGCGTACCACCGATGGTGATCGCCCCGTTGTTAGTGATGCTAATACGCTTGGTGTTGTTGGTGAGCAGTTCAAGCCCAAAGTTGTCGCGCGCACCCACGCGTACCACCGAGTTGAACATGTTACCACCTTGCACGATAGCCGTGTTAGCATCGGCAAAGTTACAGTTATTGCTGGCGTCACAGATGTTAAAGCCATTTTGCGTACCCACGGTGCTCAGGTTAATACTGGTGAACTGCGGGCTGGCGTCGGGGCCAATGTTTTGCGGCAGGCTCAGCGTAATGGTGCTACCCGCTTGCGTAATGGTCACTTGGTCGGCCGTTCCTTGCAAGCTGAGTGCACCATTGGCACCGTTGATGCTTTGCACACCGCCCGTGCCCGCGGCCTCCTGCACGATAATTGTGGTCGTACTTGTAGCCGGCGCGCCGCCGCCTGTTTCGAAGTTACAGTTGTTGGTGCTCAAACAAATTTCACCGCTGGCGTTGGGCAGTGTAATGGTTTGGTTGCCGGTAACGTTGGTTGCATCGAGCGTCAGCGTACCCTGCGCACCGTTAATCTGTAGCAACCCGCGTACCATCAGGTCACCGCCAATTACTACCGTCGGCACACCATCGCGTAGCGCCACAGTGTTGGCCTGCTCCGGCAGTTGCTGCGTGATGTTTACGTTTTGGTCGCCGATGCGGGCAATAGCCGCGCCGTCACCAATCGCCCGATCCGACTTGCTAAA
>CAYNBU010000010.1:0-21082 GCA_964395925.1 uncultured Candidatus Saccharibacteria bacterium | reverse complement strand
TCGGTGTCGAGCACTACTGTTTCGGTACCTTCGGTTGGGAAATCTTCGAGCGCTACACCGAGTACACCTTTGGTGCCTTCGGTGGCGCGCATCAAAACCCCGCGGATTGGCGATGGCGCCAACAGATCACCCTTACGGACATCGCCGTTGACGTTGGTTGCAAACACCAGTGCCACACCACTGTTCGCTACGTACACCTGACTGCCCGGATCGCTCACCGCTACGGTGTTACCCTGCATCTCAACCACCACACCTACCGTCTTATCAGCCTGAGCCATGCTCGACTTCTCCACCACCCCTGGCGTACTACCGTTGGCAGTGGTCACGCCCTCTTGAGTGTCGAGTGCTACTGCCATACCCTTAGGGATTGGCTGGCCGTCTGCACTGGTGTACCCCTGAATAGCCGCGCTTACGGTACCCGCAACCAAGAAGATGACAGTTAATGCCACTACCGTTGCGGAGGCCGTTACACCCAATGTCTGTGCCAGCTTACGCGTTGCGCGCGTACGAGCACCCGCATACATACGCGCGCGTATAGGCATTAACAGAGAAGTCAGCATGCCGAAAGCAGTGATATAGCGAGCAGGTTGTGTGTTGGTGTTTTTCACGTTTGTTTGTATGGTTTTATGTGGTTGTTATTTATTTTGCTCTCACTCTGTCGGCTCAAGCATTTTCAACTACCTCCAATTATCCGCTCATTACCTCTGTTATTCAAGTGGTTTTTGTATCATTCTTGTATGCAGCAAAAGCTCAGTTTTTTGACCATCTTACTGTTGTAAATTTTGCTTTTATTGATGTCTACACGCTAGTGCTTATGCTTGGCATCCAAATCGCACCATGTAAATATTGATGTAATTGCTACAACTTGGTTTATTTTAACTATAACTTATC
This sequence comes from uncultured Candidatus Saccharibacteria bacterium, assembly GCA_964395925.1. Lineage (GTDB taxonomy): Bacteria > Patescibacteriota > Saccharimonadia > Saccharimonadales > JAUPVS01 > CAYNBU01. The sequence continues at coordinate 20,191 of CAYNBU010000010.1, read as the reverse complement.
CACAGGGGCCTTTGGCCTACAATGGTTCAAAACCAACTTTTTTACCAACAATCGCCTGCCACGCCTTGATACCGTCGATCTCTGCTGCCTGCTGGTTGAGCCGTTGCCCGTGCATTCGCTCGAGCCTATCAAAACGCTCGTCCATGTGGTTAATGAGGCCCTGTATGGTATCGCTAATGGCGCTAAACTGTTCATCCATGTAGGCCTGCATACTCTCGAAGCGCTCATCTACGGCACTAAACCGTTGATCGATGGCGCTGAAGTGTTGATCGACGTATGATTGCATTTCGTCGAAGCGCTTTTCAAACTTAGCGTCTTGTGCAGCAAACATCTGGGTCAGAATATCAGTCAGAATACCCACTGTAACGGGCTGGTTCGGGTCTAGAGTTTGAGTTGCTGCCTTTGTCATGCACTTATCGTAGCAGGTAGTGCTTGTACAAAGCAAAAATTATTAAATAGTGATTAAACATACAAAAGACCCCTGTTGGGGCCTTTTGTGTGAACCAAAACTGGCAGTTGACGATGTTATAAAAACATCATTAGCTACAGCCAGTTGTAGAGCCGCACGAGGTACAGACGTAGCAGCTACCTGCTCGTTGCGTCTGATTACCACAGTTGAAGCACATTGGCGCGTCGTCGGTCTTTGAAGCAGTTTGCTCTACCTTCTTCTTAACGGCTGCCACCTGATCTACACGAACCTCCTTAACGGTTACGATTGGGTCAGCTTCGACTGGGTCAGCACCTGCGGCAGCAGTTGCTTCGACAGTTTCGTCAAGCAAGCTCGTCTGCTCATCAGGCATATCTTCGATAGAGGCCAAACCGAGCTCTAAGCGATCGTCGAATGACAAGTATGTTAATGCTAAACGACGAGCGATGTAGTCGATGATCGAAGATGCTGTGCGGATCTCTGGGTCGTCAGTGATACCTGATGGTGCAAACGACATACTCGTGAATGACTTTACATAGTCCTTCAGGGGTACACCGAATTGCAAACCGTGACTCACGCTAATAGCGAAAGCATCGAGGATACCGCGCAGAGTTGAACCTTGCTTGCTGACGTTTACAAAGATCTCACCAGGGGTACCATCGTCGTATTCACCGATAGTCATGTAGCCATGGCTGTCGGCAACCGTGAACGAGAAGGTCTTTGCGGTGCGAGTCTTTGGCATATCACGACGGATTGCACCCTTTACGATGATCTTATCGGTGATGGTTTCGACCACTTCGGTAGCGGTTTCTGCCGCTACTGGAGCTGCAACTGGCTCATCTTTCTCTGAACCCTCTTTCTTGGCCATCGCTAGTGGTTGCGCAACCTTACAGTTGTCGCGATAGATTGCAACAGCCTTAAGGCCCATCTTCCATGACTCGATGTGTAGCTGTTCGACGTCTTCGACGGTAGCTTCTTCGGGCATGTTCACTGTTTTACTGATAGCACCAGATAGGAACGGCTGTACTGCCGCCATCATTTTTACGTGCCCCATGTAGTGAATTGAGTTGTCGCCCATCGAGCAAGCGAATACATTTTCGTGTTCTTTCTTGAGGTGAGGAGCACCAAGTATTGTTTTTTCTACATCAATGTAGTTTACGATTTCGTCGATTTGGTCTTTAGAGTAACCAAGTGCGTCGAGCGCTCGTGGAACAGTTTGGTTAACGATATGCATGGTACCGCCACCAACCAACTTCTTAACCTTTACCAGGCCGAGATCTGGTTCGATACCAGTGGTGTCACAGTCCATCATCAAGCCGATAGTACCGGTTGGAGCCAGCACACTCGCTTGTGAGTTGCGTACACCGTACATGCCGCCAAGTTCTACGGCATCGTCCCAAGCTGCTGCTGCTGCACTCAGAAGTTCTTCGCTGACCAAGCTTGCATCGATATTAGAAACCTCTTCGCGGTGCATCTTGAGTACGCGAAGCATTGCTTCGCGGTCTTTGCGGAAGCCAGCAAATGGGCCAACGCGACGAGCGATCTTTGCGCTTGTGGCGTACGAATGGCCGGTTAGGAGCGCCGTAATAGCTGCAGCCTGAGCTCGACCTTCGTCTGAGTCATATGGCAAGCCCTGAGCCATTAGGAGCGCACCAAGGTTTGCGTAGCCGATACCAAGTTCGCGGTAAGCGCGTGCATTTTTGTCGATCTTCTCTGTTGGGTATTCTGAGTAGCCAACCAAAATCTCTTGCGCAGTGAAGATGAGTTCTACTGTATGGGTGAATGCCTTGATATCAAAGCTATGGTCTTCACGGAGGTACTTAAGCAAGTTGATGCTCGCGAGGTTACACGCTGAGTTGTCGAGGTGCATGTATTCCGAACATGGGTTCGAAGCATTAATGCGACCTGCATTCGGTGCGGTGTGCCATCGGTTGATAGTGGTGTCGAACTGCATGCCAGGGTCGGCACATTCCCACGCTGCTAAGTTAACTTGACGGAATAAGTCTCGGGCCTTTACAGTTTTTGCTGTTTTGCCGGTTTTAACTTCTACCAAGTTCCAGTCGGCGTCGTCTAGAACGGCTTGCATGAAGTCATCGGTAACACGTACTGAGTTGTTGGCGTTCTGGTATTGAACTGAGAAAGAGTCTTTGCCGTCAAGCGTCATATCAAAGCCTGCCTCTTCAAGAACGCGTGCCTTGCGCTCTTCGATAGCCTTACACCAGATGAATTCTTCGACGTCTGGGTGGTCGACATTCATGATCACCATCTTGGCAGCACGACGAGTCTTACCACCACTCTTAATGGCACCAGCTGAAGCATCGGCACCGCGCATAAAGCTCAGTGGGCCAGATGCGGTACCAGCACTCTTACCAAGCGCTTCTACTGATGAACGAATTGGGCTAAGGTTAACACCCGAGCCCGAGCCACCCTTAAAGATCATCCCCTCTTCTTTGTACCAGTTAAGAATTGCCGGCATCGTGTCGTCGATACCAAGAATGAAACAGGCACTCGCCTGCTGTGCACGTTCTGGTGCGCCGATGTTAAACCACACTGGTGAGTTAAACGCCGCACGCTGCGTTGCCAGTACGTACTTTAGCTCTTCACGAAAGTCTTCGGCTTCTTGCTCGCTCTCGAAGTAGCTTTCTTGCAGGCCTTGGCGCGTTACCGTGTCTACTACGCGATCGATAAGCCGTTGCAGGCTATCTTCACGCTCTGGTGTACCCGGTGTACCACTGAAGTACTTCTGTGCTACGATGTTGATCGCATTTTGCGACCAGCCCTCTGGAAATGCAACACCAAGTTGCTCGAACACTGGTTTATTAGACATAGGGTTCACGATCACAGAATCGCGGTTAACCCATTTTAGCTGGTCGTACGCCTTACTCTTGGCTGGCGTAAAGAGTCGACCCATTCCTAGATTTGTTGTTTGTCCCATAGTACCCTCACTTTTTATTTCTACCGTAACCCCTCACAGATTACTGGTAGTACCCCTTTATGATTTTTGAATTTATTGTGTTTATTTAGAGTTGCTGACCGCGGCTTCTCGCATAACCCTGGTCATATCAGCTCTCCTCGACGCTCTTGAAACTCTTGGATTTCAAAAGGGCCAGGGAGAACGGTCAAACGTGCTTACGGCTTGACCTGCTCTGCTTTCATGTCACGAATTTGAGAGAGTTCTTTTTCGAAACCGGCGATATCTTTAAATCGACGGTACACACTCGCAAATCGCACATAGGCAACCTCGTTAAGGTCTGCCAGCTGTTCCATTACCGCCTGGCCAATTTGTTGTGATGGGATCTCGACATCTCCGCAAGCATACAGCTGGTTTTCGATGTCGGACACGACACGTTCAAGTTGAACAGTGGTAACAGGAGTCTTTTCGCATGCCCGATACAGACCGCTCAAGAGTTTGTCGCGACTAAAGAGTTCTCTGTTACCGTCGTTTTTGATGATAACCAGTTGCGGGCGCTCCACTCGTTCGTAGGTGGTATAGCGATATCCGCAGTTTAGACACTCTCGTCGGCGACGGATAGCTTCATTATCGGCTACATCCCGTGACTCTATAACTTTTGTATCAGGACGATGACATTGACTACATTTCATACTGTGCATCTCCTTTGTAGCTACAAACGGAGAGACTTAAAGAAACCTAGCTTTGCGCACACTTTTTATGCTGCATTTCTAGTTTTTTACCCCTAATATACTCTCGTTTTTTATAGCTTTTTGTTTCTAAACGTGCGAACGCTCTTTTGCAGGTATCCCTACATATAGCGCCTGTACCTACAATCATAGCCCTACCTATAGCGTTTTGCAAGCACTAATTTGGTGTAATATTTAGTACAGAATCAGTCTTTTGTATCTGTTTCTTCGGGTTTTTGCTTGCGACGGTTACGAAGTCGCTTCAAAAATGATGGTTCATCCATTGCATCAGCTTCTTTGTGCTCGTCCGTCGTGTTGGCGTCATCTGAATCACTGCTATTGGTAGTGTCGTCGTTATTGTCGGGATCAATTGTCCAGATATTCGGCACGGCTTTTGGCTCAGAATGGAAATCGTCAGCCCCGGTGGTAAGCGTTGAGGTTGGAGTATCATCGAGCGAAGTGTCGATTGAGGCCATTTCTTTTTCGTTTGCTTCGGTGTGAGCGGATTCGTCAGCATCCAGGTCGAACTTCTTCTCTTCTTCGGCAGCGAGTTTTTGGATATCGGTCTTTGATTCAGCTGTACGGCTCGTGAAGTAAGCCGCGTCGAAACCAGTAGCTACTACAGTAATGATCATTTCACCTTCGAGTTCTGGGTTGATCGTAGCACCGAAAATAATGTTAGCATCAGGATCAGCAGCTGTAGTGATTGCCTCGGCAGCAGCATTGATCTCGTGCATCGACATATCGTTGCCACCAATAACATTAAACAAGATACCTCGGGCACCATCGATAGAAATCTCGAGTAGTGGCGATTCAATGGCCTGCTGGGCGGCCTTAATAGCACGGTCTTCGCCACCGGCACGACCAATCCCCATAAGTGCTGAGCCGGCGTTCTTCATAACTGTTTTAACGTCAGCAAAGTCGAGGTTGATAAGGCCGTGTACGGTAATAAGATCAGAGATGCCTTGCACACCTTGGCGAAGTACATCGTCTGCCACCTTAAAGGCTTCGAGTAGCGGAGTCGCACGATCGATCGTTTGCAGCAAGCGATCGTTTGGAATAGTAATAAGCGTATCGACCGAACCGCGGAGGTTGGCGATTGCAACATCTGCATTACGTCGACGTTTTTCGCCTTCGAAAGCGAATGGCCGGGTAGCAAAGCCAACAACCAGTGCGTCCATGTCTTGGGCAATCTTAGCGACTACATGCCCTGCACCGCTTCCGGTACCGCCACCGGCACCAATAGTGACAAACACCATATCTGCACCCTCAAGCGCCTTTACGATGTCTTCTCGTGACTCTTCGGCAGCTTGTTCACCCACGGATGGTTCGGCACCAGCGCCAAGCCCGCGCGTCGTATCTTTACCAATATGTATTTTTGTTTGAGCTTTGGAATGATGCAGCGCTTGCGCGTCAGTGTTAACAACAATGAACTCGACACCTTCTACACCGGCTTCGATCATCCGGTTAATAGCTGCACCGCCGGCCCCGCCGACACCCACCACTTTAATGCGAGCGAACGTCTCGATAGCTGGAGCGACTTGTGGCATGTATTCTTCCCTCTCTAAAACTTTACTCAGGCAGTATAGCATGAAGCAAAAAAAGAGTTCAAACACTAATTGCGTATGAACTTTTGGTATCCAGTTTTTTTAGTGTCAGTAATTTTTGTGTACGGGCACCTAGCCCTTTGGTTTAAAGCGTCGTATAATGCCGTCGATAAAGCCGAATACATTTGAATTTGGCTGCCCTGCAAGCTGATGACCTTCACCGGGGAGCAATAACATATCGAGTGTCATAAGCCCCACGGCCGTGTAATATGCAGGATCTTGTACTGTGTCGACTAGGCCTGTTACTGTCTGTAAGGTACCGACACGAGCTGCCAACTGTAACTTTTCGCGCGCGCAATCAGCAATACCGGGCAACTTGGCAGTACCACCGGTAATAACCACTCCGCCCGGCAGTTTTTGAGAGCGGTGAATTTTCTTTAATTCTTTATCGACATATTCGAACAGCTCTTCGACACGTGCTTCGGTTATCATCTTCACGTCTTCGCTATCAAAACTATGCTCTTTGCCCTCTACGACAATCTTGGCGACATTCTTCTTTGGCTTGCCAAGCGTGGCGTATTCGAGTTTTACTGCTTCGGCCACCTCAAGATCGGTCTTCAGCCCTATAGCTAGGTCGTTCGTAATATGTACGCCACCAACAGGCAGGATCGCTACATGTTGTACTTCACCATCTTCGATCACAGCAATATTGGTAGTACCTGCACCAATATCCAAAACAAGCGTGCCAGCTTCTTTCTGTTTACGGCTTAACACTGCCTCTGCTGCGGCCAAGCTCGAAACAGTATGGTGACCAGCTACAACGTGGGCTTTATCAAGTACAATATCGAGGCTTCGGAGGTTTGGCGTGGCAGCAGTGACGATGTGCGTATCTACCTCAAGACGTACCCCATGCATACCAACAGGGTCTTTGAGGTTATCTTGGCCATCAAGACGATAGTTTTTGGCAAACACTTGGATAATCTCACGATTTGGCGGCAACTTTACGATAGTGGCCGCCTCTTCAACACGAAGCCGGTCTTCGGCGGTGATTTCGCGGTTCGCACTACTAATAGCAATGACACCCTTTGAGTTCATGCCACTTACGTGGGCGCCGTTAATATTAACGGTTGCTTGTTGTACTTGCACGCCTGCTACGCGCTCGGCTTCGGTAATAGCCTGCACAACAGATTCAACAACCTCATCAACATGCACAATAGCACCCTTACGCATCCCCATATTGGGAGCACTGCCAGATCCAATAATTGCCAGCTTGTTGCTGTTTTCTTCGAGCATACCAATAACACAGCGAACAGCACTGGTACCTATATCAAGCCCGATGAAGTGGCTCGGTGATGATTCACGCATGGAGCCAGTATAGCGCTTAAGACTACTTTGTCGCAACTTTGCAAATTATAAACAGGTAAGAATTTCGGCATCATCTTCGGTGATAAGGATAGTATGCTCGAAATGCGCAGCCAAGGAACCGTCACGAGTTCGGATGGTCCAGTTGTCGTTATCAACCATAACTTCGTATCCGCCCAAGGTGGCCATTGGCTCAATAGCAATAGTCATCCCCGTTTTGAGTAGCGGCCCTTTACCGACTCGGCCATAGTTTGGGATGTTTGGCTCTTCGTGGAGCTCATGGCCAACACCATGCCCCACTAAGTCACGGACAATCCCGTAGCGTTTCTTCTCGAGTACTGCTTGAATAGCCGCCCCAATGGTACCTATTGGTACATCACCATGAACCTGCTCAATTCCAGCAAGGAGAGATGCTTCGGTATCACGTATAAGCTCTTTTACTTTAGTACTACCTGTTGTTCCTACGACAACAGTAATAGCCGCATCAGTGATCATACCATCATAGGTAACCCCAAAATCAAGCCCCACCACATCACCATTCTTTAAGATAGTGTCTGCCCGCGGAATACCGTGAACTACTTCGTCGTTTACCGACACGCATAGTACTGCTGGAAAACCATGGTACCCCAAAAAGGCTGGCTCACCGCCAAGCTCTTTAAGTTTCTTAGCAGCAATCGTATCCAGGTCTTTCGTACTCATACCCGGGGTAACCTGTTCTTTGAGCGTCTGTAGTACCATGGCGAGCATCTTGCCGCTTACTCGCATATTTTTGATTTCTTGCTGAGTCTTAACTTGCGTGAACATCTTCTTACGCCTTGAGTTTAAGGGCTTTGAGAATTTCGGTGTGTACGTCTTCTACTGACTGCTCAGCATTAACATCAATTACCGGGACGTCTGCCTGCTCGAAATGAGCGAGGATTGGCTTCATTTCTTCATTATATTCGCGAAAACGTTCGGTAATAGCTGCCTTATTATCGTCTGCCCTCCCCCGAGCAAGGAGTCGCTTAGAAACGGCATCCTCTGATGCAAGAAGATGCACAACAGCGGTGATATCGAGCTGGCCATGTTTGAACTGGCTGATCAGCCAGTCTGCCTGTTCAACGGTACGCGGGAATCCGTCGAGTACGAATTCTTCATCGGTGTTAACAACATTAAAAATCTTCTGTACAAGGCTAATAATTTCGCCGTTGGCCAGTAGTTTGCCCGAAAGCATGTCTTTACGCTTCTGGCCCGAAACCAGCATACGCAAGAACTCACCCGTAGAAACCCACGGGTATCCCTGTTCATCTGCGAGTCGTTTACCCTGAGAGCTTTTACCCGAACCGGCTACACCCATAAAAATTATCACTGAAGACGCTCCTTAACTAATTTTGCTATTCGTCCTCCGTCCGCCTGACCTGCAGTTTGTTGCTTAACCGCACCAATAACCTGGCCCATGGCTTGCGGCCCTGCGGCTTTCGTTTCTACAATAGCTGCATCAATTACCTCAAGGAGCGCTTCGTCGCTGAGTTGTTCGGGTAGGTATTGTTCAATGATCGACTTTTCGGCTAATTCTGCTTCTGCACGCTCAGTTTGCCCAGCCTGGCTGTACATATCGGCGGTTTCTTGTCGCTTTTTGGCTTCTTTACTAAGCACCCCAATCACCGCATCGTTATCAAGACCAGTGTCACGCTTGCCTTCTGCAACTTCTACATAGAGGATAGCACTCTTGAGCCCCCGCAAAACGGTAGCGGCGTTTTTATCGCCAGCCAGCATTGCTGTCTTGAGGTCTTTTTGGATCTGGGCTTTAACGTCCATATTCATAAGAAGTGTAGCAAAGTTACACTTCTTTGGGAAACGATAACTTTGCCCGCTTTCTAGCGCTGGCCGAGCTTAATCTTTTGAAGCTTTACGCTTTTTCGCTGCTTGCGAATGATTGCCTTTGTGCGACGATCGCGTTTGCTCAATGGCTTTTCAAAGCGCTGGCCTTGCTTAACAACGGCCAAAACACCAGATTGCTGCACCTTACGGTTAAACCGGCGCAGAAGGTTTTCTGAGGATTCCTTAGAATCTTTTCGGGTTACTTGAATCATAGGTTTAAAAGTATACGCTAACAGATAGAGATTTGCAAGCCTATTACACTCCTGCTTGTCGTTTTTGATTAGCGCGCTGTGATTTCAGCACAATACTCTGCAACTCTTTAAAGATCGGGAAGTGCTTGTTGGTGTGATAAATCTTGGTATTACCCTGTTTTTCAGAGATTAAAAAGCCGACTTTTTCGAGACGCTTAAGCTCACGTTGAATGTTGCCGGCATCTTCTTTGATAAGTTTTGCCAAGCCCCTCACGTGGGTCTTAAAGTCGGGATACTTCGCATAAACCACAATGATTTTGCGCCGCACTCGAGAAGTTATAAATACATCTAACATAAGCTTTACTATTGTTATTAGAACAACGTAAGTCAAAGTATAGCGCCAATTTAACGACATTTCAACAAGTAACCTATAATAAAGATATGTACTTTTATGAAGTCTTGGTGAGTTCAGCGCGATTTCACGGCTCAGAACCTCTCACATATCAGAGTGAGGAGGTGTTTCTGCCTGGGTCAATTGTTGTAGTACCGCTGCGCGCTCAAATGCTTATGGGAGTGGTCACAAAAAAGGTTTCTCGGCCATCTTTTGAAACAAAATCTATTGTAAAAACCGTGACCCCAACAACTATTCCGGCTCAGCTTCTCGACTTACTGGAGTGGATGCAAACATATTATCCTGCCCCCCTTGGCACATTCGCCCAGCTACTTCTCCCGAGCAGTTTGCTTCGCCAAAAGGAACTCCCCGCCGTAAAACCGCTTAAAGCATCACGTGCCTTGCAAGAACTTCCTGAACTTGCCGAACAACAGCGTGCAGCCTATGAGCAGATCACCAATAGCAGCCAACAAACATTCTTACTCCATGGAGATACTGGAACTGGCAAAACACGGCTGTATCTTGAGCTGGCCCGTGATGCACTAGCCCACAAAAAATCTATTTTGATACTGACCCCCGAAATTGGATTAACCCCTCAGCTTGAAGAACGGCTCAAAAGCGGACTGCCCGCACCAGTTGTCACTATTCACTCTCACCTGACTCCCGCCCAGCGACGAACTGTGTGGCTTCAGGTACTGCAAGCTACTGAGCCGATAGTGATCGTTGGCCCGCGATCTGCTATATTTGCACCGCTACACAACCTGGGGCTCATCGTACTAGACGAAGCTCATGACCAAGCTTATAAGCAAGAGAAAGCCCCCTACTATCAGACCGCACGTGTGGCCTCACATCTCGCCGGGCTTCACAAGGCTAAGCTAATTATTGGCACAGCTACGCCTACTGTTTCTGACTACTTTATCGCCGAGCAGACAAACACTCCGATTATTCGACTCACCGACCGTCCGGCAGGTGACCATATTGACCGTCATATAACCGTTGTCGACTTACGGGACCGTACGCAGTTTCCTAAAACACCTCACTTATCTCAGATCTTAACAGAAAGTATTCAAGCAGCGCTAACACGCAAGCAACAGAGTTTAGTGTTTCTTAATCGGCGAGGCACTGCCCGCCTGGTGCTGTGCCAAATGTGCGGCTGGCAAGCAGTATGCCCCCACTGCGACCTACCGCTTACCTACCACGGTGACGTACATGTACTACGCTGTCATACCTGTGGCTATAAAGAATCCGTGCCAACGAGCTGCCCAAAATGTAGTTCTGCTGACATCATATTTAAAAGCCTTGGCACAAAATCCCTTGTAGAAGAGCTCCGAAGAGTCTTCCCCCATGCAAAGATCCAACGCTTCGATACTGACAACCTCAAAGAAGAACGGCTCGAACATCACTTTGGTCGGGTTACTGAAGGTGAAATTGATATCTTAGTAGGAACCCAGATACTCGCCAAAGGCCTCGATTTACCAAGGCTCAGCGTCGTAGGTGTTGTAACTGCCGACACCGGCCTGTACTTTCCCGACTACACTGCCGAGGAGCAAACATTTCAGATGCTCACCCAGGTGATAGGACGCGTCGGGCGCGGACACAGCCATGGTACTGTTGTTATTCAGAGCTACGCCCCCGACAGCGCCGTTATCAAGGCAGCTGCAGCCCAAAGCTGGGATAGTTTCTATCAGCAGCAGCTTAACGAACGCAAAAATTTTGGATTTCCTCCGTTTTACCACTTATTGAAGCTTACGTGTGTTCGGGCTAGCCGCACTTCTGCGCAAGCGACAGCCGCACGTTTGAAGGAACAATTACAACAGTCTGGTTTACGAATTGCTATTGTTGGCCCTACCCCAAGCTTTTACGAGAAAGTGGAAGGTAAGTATCGATGGCAGCTGGTTGTGAAAGCCAAGTCACGCGGTGAACTCCTAAAAGTAGTCGGTTTACTCCCTGCAAACTGGTCGCACGATCTTGACCCTGCAAATCTGCTTTGATCTGTTATACTAGGCTTAATGAGCAGCCCGAAAGACAGTATTATTACCCTGCCCCATACAGACTTGCGTCAACGTTCGCAAAAAGTAGGTGTTGTCACCGATGATACGTTAAAGCTTATCGAAAAAATGAAAGAAGCTACGCTCGACTGGGAAGATCATCGAGATCACGAGGTCGGCGTAGCACTTGCCGCCGTACAAATTGATGTTTTGCAGCGAGTCGTAATTGTTCGTAGTGATTTCGACAATAAAAATGATCGAACCTTTCAGGTGTTCATTAATCCAGAGATCGTGAAGTATGAAGGTGAACTCATCGAAGACTTCGAAGGCTGTTTAAGTATCAAAGATATCTATGGCAAGGTCCCCCGCTACGCAAAAGTAAAGGTGAAAGCACTCAACCTTAAGGGGCAAGAATTCCGTATCACCGCTGAAGGCTTTTTGGCACGCGTTTTCCAGCACGAAATTGACCACACCAAGGGGACCGTCTTCATTGATCACATTAAAGACGACCCGACAGCGTTTTATCATCTCAATAAAGAGGGCAAGCTTGAGGCGCTCGACTATGACAAAGATGTCAAAAACAATAGTATTCTTTGGTAATGAGCGCCTTGCCACTGGCGTTCATACGACTGGCGAAACGCTTCGTGCCCTCATCGCAGCCGGCTATACCGTAGCTGCCGTAGTTTCAAACTACGAACCTGGCCAGTCCCGAAACGCTCGTGCGCTCGAAATTGAAACAGTTGCTAAAGAACATAATATACCGCTGTTATTACCCAATAGGCCGAGAGATATTCTTGAACAACTGCAAGGATACAGTGCAGAAGCTGGCGTACTCGTAGCCTACGGCCGCATTGTCCCGCAATCTGTTATAGATATCTTCCCAAAGGGTATTATTAATGTTCACCCTTCTTTATTGCCGCTACACCGCGGACCTACTCCTATTGAAAGTGTTATTTTAGAGGGAGCACACAAAACTGGCGTTTCTATTATGGCTCTATCGAAAGAGATGGACGCTGGTGAAGTATACGCTCAAAGCGAATACACACTAACGGGCACCGAGAGCAAACAACAGCTGGCAGATGCCCTTTTGGACATTGGGAAAAGCATGCTCCTTGAGGTCCTCCCCGGAATTCTCGATGGAAGCATAGTGGCCTTGCCTCAAGATGACTCACGCGCTACGTATGACCGCCTTATCACGAAAGAAGATGGTATTATCGACTGGCGCAAGCCCGCTGCGCAACTGGTGCGCGAGATACGTGCACATGGAGGCTGGCCGAAGAGCCACAGTACAATTGCTCAACGCGACGTCGTTATTACCGAAGCATCAGTTAGCAAAGCGCCTCTGGCGGCACCCGGGACGGTAACTGTTGAAAATGGTGAACTCCTGGTATCTTGCGGTGAAGAAGCTTTGCGAATAGAGAAACTGAAGCCAGCCGGCAAATCAGAGATGACCGCCCAGAGCTTCTTGGCTGGCTACAAACAGTTTCTAAACTAGGCTGCTGGGGCAACAGGCGGTACTGGAGGCTGTTGATCTGCCGGAGGATACGCTGGGGGTTGTTGAGGATACTGCTGTTGCGGCGCGGGTGCAGGTGCCGGCGGGCCCTGAACCGGAGGAGCAATCGGTGCTTGCTGGCTGGCAGCGATAATCTGCGGAGCTGCAGCCTTAATTTCAGCCTTTAACTTCTCAAGTTCGTCTGCAACTACTTGTTTGTAATTCGGAAAGTTAGTTTCGAGCCATTTGAGAGCGCCCGCTTCGTCATTACTGTCAATAAAGGTTTCGAACTCGCTCAACTGTTCATCTGACATCTGTTGAGCAAGTGTCATCCCGACACGCATTTCAAGCGTTTCATAGATATGAGCCAGCATCTTGTTCTTTTCGGCTGGCGGCAAAGTACCAAGTCCAAGTTCTCGAAGTAGGTTGTCGTCTAGTTTAAACATGCTGCTGTCCTTGTTTATTACTGCTATTGTACCGTTACTCGGCTATCTTATAAAGGTCATTAGGGCGATGAAGATCAAAAGTATGAAGGCCGCCATGAATCCGTTACGGGCAGCTCGCTTGTATTCATCACGTATTGCCGGGTCTAAATGTTCTTTCCGTACAGTGGTGAAAGCCTGAGGTACCGGGTTGGGTTGAGTGTGCGCCGGCTGAGGATTATAACTTGCGTTCGACCCTGCCTGTCTTACGCCAGTAATCGATGCGCCCGTGCCTGTGGCTTGAGCTGCAGCATTATCAATGTCTTTGACTTCGTGTCGCAACTCAAAGAGCCCTTCGATAGCCACATCTTCTTCGGCAGCTTTTTCTACCTGCTGAAGTACTGTTTCGGGACGCATCATTTCATAGTTCGCGTGTGCCAGCGCCTCTGGTTGCATAGGAGCGTTAAGTGGCCGTTTTTGCTGTCGTTTAGCCAGAATTTCCTTTACCGACTCGGGTGGACGTTCCGGTGTTTTTACTTCTTTTGTGCGCACCTGTTCAGCTTTTTTAACCTTTTTGAGCTTCTCGGGCTTGGCTTTTTCTTGCACTCGTTCAGGTACTTTTGGTGTTGATTCAACAACATTAACTGGGGCGACGGGTTGTTTTTCTACAGACTTCTGGGCTGCTCCTTGTTGCTCAAGTTCCTTTTGTTGCGTTTTCTGAGAGCGCTCTAGTTTCTGTGTGCGCTCTTTGAGTTTTTTCTCCTCATGCTTGCGCTGACGATTATGTCGTCGTTCTCGCTTCTCAGCTTGACGCAAATGGGTCTGGGTAGCAACATCCCTCGGTACAAAGCGCTGCTCTGGGTCGCTTGTCGACGCTTCTGATGCACCGCCTACCCCTGGAGTCACCAATACATTGCGCTCGATTTGATCATGATCGCGAAGTGAAACCTCTACTTCATCTTGCTCAGTCGAGGTTTCTTCGGTCGGTGTTTCTGCCTCGGCCCCTATCTCTTCGGTGCGCGCAGCTCGTTCATATTCGGCAGCCACTATCGGGTCAAGAGGTGATTCTTGAGCTGTGACCGTTTCTGATTCTTCTTCGCCGACTGGCGGTACCTCGGTTTCTTGTGCGACTGGCTGAGCCGCCTCAACCTGCTCTGAACCAGCGACAGCGGGAACTGGCGCAAAACGCTCGGCTGAGGTATCCTGGGGCTCGCTTACAGCTTCGTTGGGCTCAATATCGGGGATTGTTTCCTTTTCTACCTGATTGCCAAAGAAAGCCTTGAAAAGCGACCGAAACTTGCCTGTCTTTTCTTTTGTTTCAGATGTTTCAGAATCTTCGGTGTCTGATTCTGATGTGTCTTCGCTGTAGAAACTCTGATTTTCAGATAAAGAACGCCGTTGCACCCACGCCTGCAGCGTCTGGTTTATAGCGGTAGAAACCTTTCGGCGCTTCGAACTGGTGCCTTCGGTAATCGGCGTTTCTTCCTCTGCTCCCGCTGGAGGTTGTGGTGAACTTTCCATAACAGATGTTAATTATATAACTTTTAGAGGCTTCTAGCAACCGCTTCACGCGTGAAGAGCTCGATTCGGTCACCCTCTTCAAGGTTAAGACGACTCGTAGTCTTGAGGCTGAGGCCACACATTTCACCCTCGAACACCTCTTTGGTATCTTGTGGGCCACGCTTAAGTTGTACCACCTCGACTTCGGCGAGCACTTCTTTGTCACGCACCACTTTTGCCATGGCAGGCACAGTGAGCTTACCTTTGGTGACTTCACCACCACAGATAACTTCGGTTTTACTGGTCTTGAAGACACCTTTAACAACCATGCGGCCAAGTTCATTTTCGACGATTTCGGGGGCGAGCAGATCACTCAAGCTCGTTTTAGCGTCATCGATAAGTTCGTAAATCACCTTGAATAACCGGAGGGGCACGCGATCGCGTGAAGCAAGTTGCTTGATGTTTGGCGCAATTGAGATGTTAAACCCGTAAATGATAGCGTTACTGGTCGATGCAAGATGTACATCGTTTTCGTTTACTGAACCGACACCAGAACCTACAACGCGAATTGCAACTTCGTCGGTGTTGAGTGTCTTAAGGCTGTCGATAACTGAGGTCAACGAACCCTTCACGTCGGCTTTAATAATAACGTTCAGCTCTTGCAGTTCATTACTTCGGTTAATAATACGGAGTAGTTCGTTGCTGTTCATCTGCAAGCCACCAGCAGAAGATTGGCCAGACTTAGCTGCTTGAGCACTAGAGCGAGCCGCTTTTTCGTTCACCTCTACGGTAAATTCGTTACCAAATTCCGGAAGTTCTTTGAAGCCCGTAATAATTACGGGAGTCGAAGGGCCAGCTGCTTTAATTGGCTCACCAGTGGTAGACTCCAGGTTACGTACTTTACCAGAAGCCGTACCAGCAACAATAAAGTTGCCTGGTTTGAGCGTTCCATGCTCTACAAGCGCAATTGCTACCGGGCCGCGACCCTTTTCCATGTGTGCCTCGATAATTAACCCCTGGGCAGGACTGTCAAACTCGGCACGGAGGTCTTCGACATCGGATACCAAGAGCACCATGTCGAGTAGCTGCGGGATATTCTGTTTAGTCTTTGCAGAAACTTCGACAGCAACCACGTCGCCACCTTGGCCTTCGATAAGGATATCCTGTTCGGCAAGCTGGCTCTTCACACGGTTTACGTTGGCGCCTTCTTTGTCGATCTTATTGATCGCAACGATAATCTTAACGCCAGCCTTACGAGCAAAGCGAATCGCTTCGATAGTCTGCGGTTTAATACCATCGTCGGCAGCCACCACAATAATCACGACATCGGTTAGCTGAGCACCATGTTCGCGCAAAGCGGCAAAGGCTTCATGGCCAGGGGTGTCTAAGAAGGTAATAACACGGTCGTTATGGGTAACCTGATATGCAGAGATGTGCTGGGTAATCCCGCCGGCTTCGCCCTTGGCGACATCTGCCTCACGGATGGCATCAAGCAGCGACGTTTTACCGTGGTCAACATGCCCCATGACAGCCACCACTGGCGGACGTGTTTCAGCCTTTTCACTCGTAGACTGCTTAGCCGCACGCTTAACAGGGGCAACTACTTCGGCTTTTTTGCGAGCAAGTTCTACTTCGAGCCCGAGCTCTTCTACCATGATCTGAGCAGTATCGAAATCGATACGCTCGTTGATAGTAGCCATAATGCCGTTCTTAAACAGCTCCCCGATGAGCTTAGTAGCGGGAATCATCAGCTGATCGGCAAGAGTGCCAACCGTAACGTTTTCTTCGATTTCGATAGTCCTTACGGCCATATACGCACTCCTTTCCGGTTCAGTTATTTACATTGTTACTTGTCTTTAAGGCTCAGAGCAATTTTGCGGTTTTCGGTGTCGATGTCGAGAACCTTAAACTGCTTCTTCTCATTCAGACGGAATACTTCTTCGGGGTTTGCAACATCGTCACCATCGCCCATCTCCGATACATGCACCAAAGCTTCGACTGATGGGCTGAGCTGTACGAATGCGCCAAACGGCGTAATGCGCGTAACTTTACCCTCGACACTGTCGCCCTTCTTGAAGGCTTTTACTTCTTGGAGCCATGGGTCTTCGGTAGTTTGCTTGAGACTCAAGCTCAGACGGTCTTTGTCGATCGCAATGATCTTGGCTTCGACTTCTTCGCCAGTCTTGAGGTACTTACGAGGATCTTCAACACGCTCCCAAGAGATTTCTGAGATGTGGATAAGACCTTCGATACCATCAACGTTTACGAATGCACCAAAGTCGATAACACCGGTGACAACACCTTTAACCACGTCGCCAACTTTAAGTTCAGCAAAGCGTTCTTGCATGTCGTCTTTGAGGGCTTCCTTCTCTGAGAAAATAAGCTTATTGTCTTTACGGCTGATGTCGAGGATACGGACGCGCAGTGTCTGATTGGTAAGTGCATTTAACTTCTGTAGGATTTCGTCTTTGTCGGCACCAGATACCCGTGGGTAGTGGCCAGCAGACAGTTGTGACACGGGCAAGAAACCACGAATACCTTCGAGCTCTACCAATAAACCACCGCGGTTCGCGTCGTAAGGGCTGATTTCTACGATTTCACCGTCTTCGAATACCTTCTGTAGCTCGTCCCAACCGCGATCTTTCGCAGCGCGGCGCATGCTGAGCAGTGCATAGCCTTCATCGAGTTCAGGATCGATAACACTGACGGTTACCTTGGCACCCTCTTCGAGTTTCTGGCCGTGACCCACTTCGCGGCGCAAGATAACACCAACGCCGTGAGCGCCTAAATCTACCCATACTTCGTGCTTCTTGACCGAAGTTACTGTTGCTTCAATTACATCACCTGTCTTCAGCTGTTCAATTTCGTGAGCAGCGAGCAAGTCGTCCATAGTTACTGTTTTATTTGGCATAATGTGCCTGTCCTCCTTAGTTAATATTTCCGTAGATCCCAGCTGAGTGGGCTGATCTCCACAAGATTACCTACAATTATATCTGTTATACCTCTTAAAGTAAAGCCCCGGCGTATGCTACACTAGCAGCATGTATATTGCAGTGGATGTTGGAGGGACAAAAACCTTACTGGCGGTGTTCGATAAGAACGGCACCGTTACTAAGACGGTAAGGTTCGAAACCGATCATGACTACCAGATGTTCCTCGGTGACTTACGGTCCCATGCGCACCAGCTAACTACCGGACATGCTAAAGCAGTAGCCATCGCCATACCTGGAGTAGTCGATCGTGAGCGCGGCACTGGCCTCGACTTTGGTAACCTCCCGTGGCAAGACGTACCAATCAAACAAGATGTAGCCGATATCTTTGATTGCCCGGTGCTTGTCGAGAATGACGCAAACCTTGCTGGGCTTTCAGAAGCAATACTTATCAAAAATGAGTTTAAAAAAGTACTTTATATAACTATAAGTACTGGAATTGGTACTGGAATTGTCATAAATGGTATTATAGACCCCAATTTTGCCGATAGTGAGGGTGGCCAGATGCCGCTTGAGCATGAGGATAAGCTTCTACCTTGGGAATCTTTCGCTTCTGGCAAGGCGATTGTTGCAAAATACGGTAAACGAGCAGCCGATATTACTGATGAGGCAACCTGGCGAGATATTGTGAAAACATTTTCTGTCGGTATTTTGAGCCTTCTCGCTACCGTACAGCCAGATGCAGTCGTTATCGGTGGAGGTGTCGGTTCTCATTTTGACCACTTTGGCCACCTTCTTACCGACGAGTTGAAACGTTTTGAGACACCGCTTGTGCCAGTTCCACCCATTCTCCCTGCGAAAAAACCTGAAGAAGCAGTTATTTACGGGTGCTACGAGCTTTTAAAGGCGCAGCATGGACAAGTTACTCACTAAGCTTAAAAACGACTTTCCAGGGCTTGTATTTGCCCCAGGTGAGATATTTTCATGGTCGTCAAAAGATCAAACCGTAATCTACGCCCAAGAAACATCAGAATCTTCTACTCCCACGTGGTCTTTATTACATGAAGTTGGCCATGCCCTACTTGAACACCAGAGTTATGCATCAGATTTTGAGCTCGTAAAGCTCGAAGCGGCTGCCTGGGAAAAAGCTACAATTCTTGCTCAAGATTATGGCATTATTATCGACCCTGAGCACATCCAGGACTGCCTGGACACCTACCGCGACTGGCTTCACCAACGCAGTGCATGCCCCACATGCAAAACCACAAGTTTACAGAGGAATATGACCATATATTGTTGTTATAATTGCAATACTGAATGGCGTGTTTCTCGCACGCGAGTGTGTCGCCCTTACCGACGATTACATACAGAAACAGCCCGACCATAAGACCGAGCTGCCTCTGTTGTGTACCGCACTTTTACTTAAGCGGCAGTCTTTTTGGTGCGACGAGAGATACGTCCGCCCTTAGCACCAGCTTCGCGAGCGAGCTCACGATTAGCGTAAAACCCACCGGTCTTACCTTTTTTACCACCCATAGCACCGATTTTTGCATAAAAATCTGCACCATACTTGGTTTTGTTTGTTGAAGCGGCAGCTTTGCCGCCAGTCTTAGTTCCAGCCATTATAATGACCTCCACTTGTTTAATAAGTCTCCCACCACTTACTTCCGAAAAACAAAAAGGGCCGCGCCTATACTGGCATGACCCTCTGTTCCTCTTCGGATTACGCTTATGATACCACTACGTAACGCTTATGTCAACAATATTGCAAAAGATTGGATGCAAAGAAAAAGAGCCTCCTATTCGGAAGCTCTTTTTATAATTTGGCACCGTGCTATTTTCCCAGGGGTAGACCCCAAGTATTGTAACCGCTGCGGGGCTTAACTACTGTGTTCGGTATGGGAACAGGTGTTTCCCCCGCGCCATGGGCACCAAATCGGCTTCTCATCCGAAGATGAGAGGCTTCATGATGCCTATGTGGTCGCACGGATCGTATTAAAGATCTAGATGTATGTTAAAACAAACGGTATGGGTCTATCTGTGAAAATATTCACATTGATAAAACACCAATAACTAGTCAATTGCTCCCCCTCACGAAAACTATCCGAAAATAGCCTCATGAGAGGTCATAAAAAGTCAATGTCTCTATTAGTACGCTTCGGCTGAACATGTTGCCATGCTTACACCTTGCGCCTATCAACCTGATCGTCTTTCAGGGAGATCATAGGGAAATCTAATCTTGAATGCGGCTTCGCGCTTAATATGCTTTCAGCGCTTATCCGGTCCGCACTTAGCTACCCAACGATGCCATTGGTATGACAATTGGTACACCAGCGGTGCGTCCATCCCGGTCCTCTCGTACTAGGGACAGCTATTCTCAAATTTCCTGACGTCCACAGCGGATATAAACCGAACTGTCTCACGACGTTCTGAACCCAGCTC
>CAYNBU010000009.1:19998-23432 GCA_964395925.1 uncultured Candidatus Saccharibacteria bacterium | reverse complement strand
ATGGGGCTGTATACGGCTATCTCTCCACTTTGTGAACGCATCCACTGGTCTTGTGGCGGAATTGATCCTATACTGCCACTCCTGTCGGTTACAGTTCCTTCGTTTTGATTACTTGGTGCAGGAACATCACGATTGCTTCCATCCGTAAAGTCTGCCTGAGCAGAAGGAGCAGTGCTGGTAGTGGTAACATCACCTTCGTGATTATTGCCTGATTCATCAGCTCGTGAGAAATATCGCACTGCAAAAACCGTTCCAACTGCAATGATGCAGGCTGCGATAAAGACTGCTACGAGTAGCTTGCGATTGTTTACAAGCCTGCTTCTTATATTGCTTGAATGATTTTTTTGTTTTGCTAGCATACACCTTATATTATATCAAAAAAGTCAAGCTTTAAGAAGCCACGAATACACGTAATCAATTTTACATATATCTTCTACTGAACTACAATTCTAGGAAACAAATGAAGAAAACTATAACTGTAATTTTAGCCAGAGCCAGAAGCCAACGAGAAGGTTTTTCTCGTAAGCTGGGTGTCGCCGAAGCCTTTCTTATGGTTGCTTTCGTATTTGGTCTCGTATTTTCATTAAAAACGCCTCTGTTGTGGGGGGCAGATGAGACTACGCACTTTGCCCGCGCATATCAAATATCTCAGGGCGGTATTACATCCGAAAAACTGGCCTATCCGTGGGGTGGATATAGTTTCGGTGGACAAATACCAAGTAGTGCACACGACCTCATACTTTATGTTAATGAAGACATTGGCACGGATAATGAGATTACAAAATATGGTACAAAGCGGATTGATAACCTGGCCGGTTACTCAAGGCTTGCAAATGAAAGTATTCAGGGCGAGACGGAAACATACTACTTCCCGAATATGGCGGCATATTCACCGGTCGCATATATTACTACTGCTCCAGCTTTGTTTATTGCGAAGCTACTAAGCTTTAGTGTAGGTAACGCTGTGCTTCTAGCCAGGATAGGTAATCTATTCTTATATATCCTGTTGGTGTACTTGGCACTTAGATCTCTGAAAGGAATGAATGCATCATGGCTAATTTTTGCGGTGGCATTAATACCAGCAGCCTTATTTAACGCATCTATGATTTCTGCAGATGGTGTTGCAAATGCGTTTGCAATTCTATTCTCAGCGCTTGTTATTAAAGGATGGCTATATAAGAAAAAACTAAATAAAGCTGAAACTATCGTCCTAGCATTAACCGCTATCGGTTTACCGCTGGTTAAGCTTCCGTACATATTCTTAACCTTGGCTTTGTTGGCCATCCCAGCTAAAAACATTGCCTTTAAAAAAGGGAATTACATAAAGGCGGGAGTAGTTGGAGCAGCATTACTAGTATTTTCGGCTTGGGCATATGTAACGCCGGAGGTCGCCAACTCAATTAAGATGATCGGAACTGGTGATAGATGGCAGTATATTAGTGTCGATAATCAAAAGGACTTTATCTTGTCGCATCCGTTTAGTTTTGTTGAGACCTTCTTCCGTACACTAATACTTAGAGACAATAATCTTGTCGACGGTTTCTTCGGGCAATTTAGCTTTATATTCATAACCGTTCCAGCCGCTGCAATTATAACGAGCCTGTTCAGTATTTTTATTAGCATGCAGCTTATCGAAAAGAAGCTAGACCAGAATATAAAGCGATATCTATACGTTGCTGCACTTCTGCTTATATCTGTGGGGGGTGTATTTGGGACACTTTATCTAACGTTTACCAACGTGGGGTGGCCAACCATTGAAGGTGTGCAAGGTAGATACTTCTTACCATTTGCGCCACTTGCTTTCATGCTCATAGCTGTATTGCTTCCTCGCTTTTCGGATAGAGCAAAACTTAAAGATATCAAAATGGCAAAATATTGGATCACGGGCTGCATAACATTTGGTTTACTGGCAACTACTGTCAAGTTCTTCTACGTACTACTTGGGTGAAATAAAGCGATTTTTAAGTATCCATTTTGCGTGGGAGTAGCCGGTTTTAAAGTAATTTTGCTTAGTTTCGCCGAGTCTCTGGTGTTGAGCAATACTGTATTCTGCAAAGCCAATGTTTTTATTCCGGGCTGCGTTAATCTTGATCTGGGGGCTTAGGTTCCATTCGCCCATAGTTAAGTTGAGATCATCCCTAACTTCTTTCCGGAAAACCCACATGCCCGTCAGGGCGTCTTTTATAGGTATGCCGTACAAAAGCCTTATCTCCCAGTTAAGTATTCCAACTCCCAGGCGTAACTTGAATGGAATTTTTGTACCTTCTTTGAGCGGATAGCGGTTGCAAGCCATGAAGTTCAGTTTATTTTTTATGAAGTATTTTACAATTTTTTCTATATCTTCAATCGGATATGTTGCGTCGCCATCGGCACCGATAATAATATTGCCCGTAGCAGCATGTATACCTGTCATGTGTGCAAAACCATAACCAATTCCGTCAATAGTACGATCATCTTGCAAGATTTTAATACGCTTATCTTTCTTGGCTAGCTTCTTGCCAACTGCAACGGTGTCATCCGTCGATTTATTACTAACTATGATAATTTCATCGACAACGTCAGGTACGCGCTTAATAACTTCATGTAAATGAGCGCTTTCATTACGACAAGGCATGATCAGTGAAATGCGTTTATTCTTTATCATTCTGCTCCTTTTTTGGAATATTCTTAAATATTGTACGATAACCCAAATAATTTAGGACTAACGATACTGATATTCCGCATACTTTAGCAAAGACGTTAAAGGTCCAGATATGTTCCTGAAAGAAAGTAACATCACCAAATAACCCGAGTACGGTAGCGATTATTAGTGATTGTACGCCCCATACGTTAACCAAAGTGATTATTACAAAAAGCAGCACGGTTTGTCGTTTTTTGCGGCTCGAACGAAACACAAAGTAGGAATTCATAAAAAAACTGAAGCACAAGGTGATACCGGTTGACATAATGCTGGCGACTACGGGCGTTATTCCAATGAAGTTGGCAAAAATCGTAAACAGGACCAAGTCAATAAAAGTATTAAGACTGCCTACAAACAGAAAACGAACAACACTTTCGTGTCTCTGTATAAGGGCAATTAGCCGAGCGACCCCATTATTTAAAGTAGCCATTATTAAAGCTATCTTAGCACGGCAAAAAAGGCTTGTATACTAGGTGTATAGAAGTTATTTATCGTTCGATGTTCAGCAAGTACTCACCATACCCACTCTTCACAAGTGGCTCGGCGATTTTTCGTAATTGTGTTTCGTCGATAAATCCTTGGTTATATGCAACCTCTTCAGGGCAGCCGATTTTTAAGCCGGTGCGCTTTTCGATCACCCGAATGTACTCAGAAGCATCATTCATAGATTCAAAAGTACCCGTGTCGAGCCAGGCTGAGCCGCGATCCATAATTTGCACCCGCAACTTGCCCTGCTTGAGGTATTCTTCGTTGA
>CAYNBU010000009.1:0-19898 GCA_964395925.1 uncultured Candidatus Saccharibacteria bacterium | reverse complement strand
ATTACCAAAGACGACCTCGAAAATGTGCACTATATTGGGAGCACGCACGAAAAATATCCGTGGCAGGATGAGGATGAGCCAATCGCGGGGGCCTACTTTGCAGCGACCTTAAAACCAGGCGTAGAACTAACCCCGAAAGACGATGTTGCCGAAATAAAGCGTTTTAAGCTGAGCGAACTACCGCTTGACGACGTAGCCTTCGAAGGCATGCGGCACTTACTAGCTAAGCTTGCGAGTCGCTGAGGTACTGCGTAAGATCGGTGCGCCAATCGTGCGGTTCAAAGCCGGTAGCCTGAATTTTATCGAGTGACATAGTGCTGAGTAATGGTCGCGGAGCAATGCCTTCCTTGCCTTCGTAGTAGGCTTCGGTGGTGGTGTCGGTGACAGTGTTAGCCAGCCCAGCTTCGGTGTATACGGCACGGGCGACCTCTGCCCAGCTGACGCTGTCGCCAGAGTTTGTGACGTTATAAGTACCAAAAGCAGCTTTAGTAGTGAGTAGATGGTCGATAGCTCGTACAAGCTCACTGGTAAAGGTGATCCGGCCAACCTGGTCTGCTACAACAGTAGGGTTAATCCCTTTTTGCCCAAGTTCCAACATGGTACGCACAAAGTTTTTGCCTTCGCCGATGACCCAGCTAGTACGCAAAATATAGTGCTTTTCGAGTTGCGAAACTAGTAAATCCCCAGCAGCCTTACTCGCGCCATATGCACTGAGCGGGCTAAGCGGCTCATCTTCGGTGTGAGGATCTTGTGTGCCATCAAATACGTAATCGGTCGATATATGCACAAAAGTAAAGTCTTCGCGCCAGGCTGCATGAGTCAAGATTTCGATAGCTTTAGCGTTAACTTGCCAGGCAGCGACACGCCCCTCAGTGGTTTCGGCACCATCGACGTTTGTATAGGCAGCAGCGTTAATGACGACATCAATATCTGCCCAGTCGTATGCTTTAACTGATGCTTCGTTGGTAATATCAAGGGTCTTAGAATCGGCAAACTGTGCCTGCGGATAGTGAGCACGAAGCGCCGTGCCAAGCTGCCCATTTGCTCCAAGAATAAGAATGCTCATCCAATAATTTCTTTTAAACTTGGATTATTTTGATCTTTTTCTGATAAAATCATTCCCTCATCTGCCTTAATAGGCCAATCGATAGCCAAGTCGGGGTCGAGTGGGTTGCAGGCCAGGCCCGGCATCCCAGGTTGCCATTCTTCTTCGAAGTAGTACAGGTAAACCGAAGGTTCTTCACTGATTGACTGGAAGGAGTTGCCCAGCCCTTTTGACACAAACAGGCCTTCGCCACGCCCGAGAGTGAATCCTTCCCACTTACCGGCAGTTGGTGAGTCTTTGCGCAGATCAACAATTACGGCATATACTTGGCCACTGGCGACAGACACGAGTTTGTGTGCAAATTCTGCATGGATACCACGAACCGCACCGCGCACGGTTAATGGCGCGTTGACTTGCGGCCGATCACCAAGGCTCGGAAGCCCGGCAGCTTCGAAGTCAGATTGGCGGTAGAACTCCATAACTGAGCCACGGGCATCTTCGAATACTTTAAAATGTACTGTGTACAATCCTTCGATAGAAGTTGGTTCTGTTTCGAAAGTTGTTTGTGACATTAGTGACCAACTTTCTTATATTTAGCTTCGGTTTCGGCTTTTTGCGGCTTCCACCAGGCTTCGTTGTTGGTGTACCAGTCAATAGTAGCTTGCAGCCCAGCGCTGAAGTCGACATAAGCGGGTTTCCAGCCGAGCTCGTCGCGCAGCTTACTGGAGTCAATGGCGTAGCGCATATCATGGCCAGCGCGATCCTTTACATGTTCGTAGTCGGTTTTATCTTTGCCCATAAGCTCTAAGATCATTTCTACAACTTGCTTGTTCGATTCTTCGCCGTCGGCGCCAATCAAGTAGGTGTCGCCAATGGTGCCTTTTTCGAGAATAGCCAATACGCCAGATGAGTGATCTTCGGCGTGGATCCAGTCGCGAACTTGTTCACCCGTACCGTACAAACGAGGTTTGCGGCCCTCGAGTACTTCGGTAATTTGGCGGGGAATAAACTTTTCGACGTGTTGGTAGGGGCCATAGTTGTTTGAACAATTACTGAGCGTTGCCTGAACACCAAAACTGCGCACCCAAGCTCGAACCAAAAGATCTGAACCGGCTTTGGTGCTGGAATACGGGCTGGATGGATTATACGGTGTATTCGGCGTAAAACGATTCGGGTCGTCGAGTTCAAGGTCGCCATACACTTCGTCGGTCGAAATGTGGTGCAAGCGCTTATTGTGCTTACGCACGGCTTCGAGCAACGTGTACGTACCAACAATATTACTTTCTACAAATGGCCACGGTGATTGCAGCGAGTTGTCGTTGTGTGATTCGGCGGCAAAGTGCACCACCGCATCGGTTTCGGCAACCAGCTTGTCGACTAACTCTGCGTCGCAAATGTTACCCTCTACCAGCTGCACGCGGCTGGTGCTCAGCCCATCTAAGTTTTTCTTGTTGCCAGCGTAGGTGAGGGCATCAAGGACAGTAATATTCCAATCGGGTCGTTCACGGTAAATGTAGTGGACGAAGTTTGAGCCGATAAAACCAGCGCCACCAGTGACAATAATGTTTTTCATATGCTCCTTCAGTATAGCAAAAAGTGCCCGTTTATTTTTGAATAATTGCCGTAACTTTGGCAACAAGCGAATCCAGTCGATCTTGCGATTTCGCTTCGGCGTTGAGGCGCAAAATCGGCTCGGTGTTACTGGGGCGAACATTTACCCATGCGTCGCTAAACCATACGGTAAGGCCGTCGAGGGTATCTTGCTCGCTATCGGCGAGTGTTTCGGCAACTTTATCCATAGCAGCTTGTTTGTCTGCGACTTCAAAGTTCGTTTCGTCGATGTGGAAGTACTTGGTGTATTCACGGGCCAGTTCCGAGAGGGTCTTGCCGCTTTCCGAAAGCACGTACAAGGCAACCATTGCCGCAATGAGCCCCGAATCGGCCATGAAGTTATCTTTGAAATAGTAGTGGCCGCTGCTTTCGCCGGCAAAAGCTGCGTTATTGGTGCGCATCTCGGCCTTAATGTAGCTGTGGCCAACTTTGGTGCGAACCGATTTTCCGCCGTTTTTCTCGATAGTTTCGGGCACGACCCAGCCGCACGTCGCGTTGTATAGCACTGTTGCACCAGGGTTCTTGGTGAGGAAATACTTTGCCAAGATTGCGGTCATCACGGTTCCGCTCAGCGCGTTACCTTTTTCGTCAATCAGTACGGCACGGTCACCATCACCATCGAAGGCCACCCCAACGTCGGCCTTTTCGGCCTTCACGCGGTCGATGACATCAACCAGGTTTTTGGGCTCCAATGGGTTGGCGATGTGGTTGGGGAAGGTGCCATCCAGTTCGAAGTACATTTCAGTTACATCAAAAGGAACATAGGGTTCCAGCTCGGGTACGATCTTGCCGGCCATGCCGTTACCGGCGTCCACCACGACGTTGAGCGGCTTGAGTTTGGCGGTATCAACGAAGGACAGTACGTGTTCGATCCAGTCTTCGGTCACGTCTTTTTCGGTGACAGTACCAGTGGTAGCTTCGGCCCATTCGTTTTTAACAGCTAAGTCGCGAATCTCAACTAAGCCCGATTCGATACCAATGGGCTTCGCACCTTCACCGCAGAATTTAATACCGTTATATTCACCGGGGTTGTGGCTGGCAGTGATCATCACGCCGCCGGCAAGTTTGAAGTGGCCGGTGGTGAAGTAGATCATGTCGCTGGTAACTTCGCCGATATCCCATACGTCGCGTCCTTGTTCGGTGAGGCCTTTGATCAGTGCTGCTGCCAGTTCTGCCGAATCGGGGCGCATATCCCGCCCAACAGCAACCACGCCTTCGGTAGGCAGCCAGGTACCAACGGCTCGTCCGATTTGCTCTACCACCGCTGGTGTTAATTCGCTCCCGACTTTGCCGCGTACATCGTACGCTTTGAAAATATTATCCATGTGTTTCCTTTGTTATCCAGTGCCTTGATTGTAGTATAAGTTGCTTTATTGAGCCACCGGTTGGTATTATCCTGGCATGGTTATTGTCATTATTGCGGGAGGGTCGGGGAGTCGCCTGTGGCCGCTGTCTACTTCGGATTACCCCAAACACCTCTTAAAACTCACGAATAATAAATCGTTGCTACAAAATACCTACGAACGTGCCAAACGTTTAAGTAAAGAAGTGTATGTTATTTCGGATACTTCACATGTTAAGCATATTCACGATCAGCTGCCCGAACTGGCCGACAAAGACGTGATTACCGAGCCTGCTCGCCGCGGAACGGCTTCGTGTGTGATCATGGCGCTCGCTCGCATTAAAGAGCACCATGGCCCAGACGAGCCGGTGGTCTTTATGCATGCCGACCACCACATTCGCGACAGCCGCGGGTTTGTGGCGGCTATCAAAAATGCTTCGAAATTATCAAAAGAATACCAAAAACTGGTATTACTGGGTCTGGAACCAACCTACCCGGCCACCGGCTTTGGCTACATAGAACGTGGTGAACCAGTCGATTCAGACGCCTACGCTTACCAGGTGGGCAGGTTTAAAGAAAAGCCTGAGCGAAGCGTTGCCGAAGCCTATGTGGCCAGCGGAAACTACCTCTGGAATATGGGATATTTCGTAGCCCCGCTGGCTGTTTTCGAAGACGTCATCGAGGCCCATGCTCCGCATCTTTTTGATAACTACCAAAAACTTCTGGATGCAGCAGACGATAAAGCCCGCAACGAGAGATATATGGAGTTCAAGAGCGAGCCGATCGACATCGCACTCATTGAACACGTACCCGAATTGCTTGTAACCTTCGGTAGTTTTGACTGGATGGATGTGGGTTCTTTCCCCGATGTGCACTTGGTAAGTTCTCAGAACGAAGCCGGCAATACCATCGACGGGCCGGTCGCAGCCGAAGACGTTACGAACAGTTTAATACGTAACGATACCGAGATCCCGGTGGCGGTTATTGGGCTCGACAACGCCGCCGTCATTGTGACCGAAAACGGTATCTTGGTTCTGAACAAGAGCCACTCGCAAAAAGTGGGTGACGTGAGTAAACGGCTTACTTAAAGCGTTTGTTGCCAGCGCCAGGCGTCTTTGAGCGCGTCGGCAAGCGTGAACTCACTCTGCCAACCGAGCAGTTCTTTGGCTTTTGTAACGTCCGCGTAGCTGCTAACAATATCTCCGGCTCGCCGCGCACCAAAGGTGTATGGCACTGATTCACCAGTGACCTTTTCGAAGGTGGTAATCACTTCGCTGACGCTGCTGCCGGTTCCGGTGCCTACGTTGCAGACCTCGTAACTTGCGGCTTTCTGCGATTCGAGCAGCCGCAATGCGCTGACGTGCGCCCGAGCCAGATCGACCACGTGGATGTAATCGCGAATACAAGTGCCATCTGGAGTAGGATAGTCATTACCATATACCGTGAGTGGCGGGCGGAGCTTCGCTACGGCCTGCGTGAGGTAGGGTACTAAACAGGCGGGCGTACCAAGCGGGAGCTCACCGATTTTACCCGAAGGATGGGCGCCAATCGGGTTAAAATATCGCAGTGCGATGCTCCGCAAACGACTGCTTACAACGGTAGTATCACGCAAAATCTCTTCACACATTTGCTTGGTCGCGCCATACGGCGAAACGGCTGGTTTGAGCGGCTCATTTTCGGTCACGGGCAAAGTTTCGGGCTCGCCATACACCGTACACGAAGACGAAAATACGAAGTGAGGCACTTTTTGCTGTTCAACGACTTTAAGCAGGGTAATCAGCCCCGCAACGTTATTTTGGTAATATTTGAGCGGCTCTTCCACCGATTCGTTAACCGCTTTGTAGGCAGCAAAGTGGATGATACCCGTAACACCTTCATCGGTAATAATTTTGGTGAGTGCTGTCGCGTCCTGAAAATCCTGTTCGTAGAATTTGAGCGATTGCCCGGTTAGTTCTTCAAGTCGCTCAATAACGCCTTTCTGGGAATTACTGAAGTTATCGACAATAATCGGCTCGTAGCCGGCAGCAATAAGCTCGACGACGGTGTGCGATCCAATGAAGCCCGCGCCGCCCGTTACCAGGATTTTGGGCTTGCTCACTATTTGGCCACCTTTTTTATGTAGGCAGCGATCTGAGTGCGGAATGCCTGATCCGAGAATTGCTGCGCGTGCTTTGCAATTGCTGCGTGGTTGAACTTCTGCTCTGAGAAACCTTTGAGTGCTTCCGCAAGTGAAGCTGCATTTTGTTCGTCAAAGAAAACACCGGTCTTGCCAGGGACTACGTAGTCTTGAGCGCCACCAGCGTTGTAGGCAACAACTGGTGTGCCAGCAGCCAGTGCTTCTACAGGTGAGATGCCAAAGTCTTCGAACGCGGCAAACAGAAAACCCTGGGCTTTTGCGAGTTCGCGGGCGACGGTTGTGTCATCTGCATTTGTTAAAAACCGAACTGTCGAACCAGCCATTGTGACTAACTTTTGATGTTCAGGGCCGCGCCCAATAACAGTGAGCGGTAGCCCAAGTTCACTACAGGCCTGTACGATAACATCATTGCGTTTATATGGTTGTTGCCGACCCAACGTAACAAATCCATAGCGTGGCGTTTTGTGCTTCGTACCGGCGAAGCGATCGACGTCTACGGGCGGATAAATAACTACCGATTCGCGACCGTAAAACTCTTTAATATCGTGTTGAATATGCGTAGAATTAGCGATTATATAATCTGCTTTTTGTGAGGCTTTATAGTCCCATCGGCGCAGGGGGCCAACCAGTATTCGTAAGCCAAGCCGCGCCAGCGGATTAAAGATGCCAAAGCCCGGACGTTTCATATAAGCATCGTAGTGTCGCCAGTAGAAGTGCGTAGGAGAGTGGCAGTACCAGATGTGTGTGGCGTCTTCGGCCACGTTCACACCCTTAGCTTCGCCATTGCCCGAACTGCTAATAACGAGGTCGTAGCCGCTCAGGTCAAGATGGCTAAACCAGCGCTGCCGTAAAAAAGGAACGAACTTGCGAAGCACGTTAAACGGCCACTTTTGTAAGTAACCAGTAACCACTTTATCATCGAGCTTTTTGCGCCATTCGTCACTGCAGTACGAGGTGTAAATTGGTGCATCAGGGTAGAGTTTGTGCAGCTGCAGCACTACCTGTTCGGCGCCGCCCCCGTAGAGCCAGTCATGGACAATCGCAACCTTACGAGCTTTAGTTGCCACTAAAGATTACCCGCACGGTTTTTAGTAGAATCACGATATCCATCCAGAAGGTCCAATTCTGCACATAGTAAATGTCGAGTTTACGGCGTTCGTCGAAGCTAATATTCTTACGGCCTGACACTTGCGCCAAGCCGGTAATACCCGATTTGACACTCAAAATAGCGTGGCGCTTTTCGTAGACATCAAGTTCTTGCGGGATGAGGGCTCGCGGCCCAACTAAACTCACGTCACCCTTCAATACGTTAAATAGCTGCGGGAGTTCGTCGAGGCTGGTGCGGCGCAAGAATCGCCCAATGCCGGTAATGCGGGGATCGTTTGCCAAAAAGTCGCCATTTGCGCGGAACTCTTTGGCAAGCTCTGGTTTACCCATCAGTTCGAAAGCTTCTTCGGGAGTCATGCCAGTGCTATATTTCTGCTTCATAGAACGGAACTTGTAGGCCTTAAATTTGCGGTTATAACGAGTGAGGCGGGTTTGGCGGTAAAATACCGGGCCTTTGCCAGCGAATAGTTTTTGAGCAACGATGAGCAGCAAAAATACCGGGCTGAGTAAGACAATCAATACTGCGGATAGTGCGAGGTCAAACAAACGTTTCACGATGCGCCCCCAACCGATGAGCGGCGTCTGGTGCACGGTAATCACCGGCACCGATGAGCGGAACAAATCTACCTCAATATTGCCTACAAATAATTCGGTGTTACCCGGCACGAACCGAAAGGAAATATGGTGCTTTTGGGCGTAGTCGAGCAATTGGTCGTTTTTGTCGGCATCAGCATACAGCTCAGTCTGGATAATGCTGTTAATCTCGCCTGGCTTGAGGCCCTTCAGGGCTTGGTCGATATTATTGAACACGGTCACCTCAGTGTAGCGCTTTTGGGCGTATCGCTTTGCACTCACCAAGCCCACCACGCGGTAGCCAGACTTGCGGCTATTCTGCAAAGAACTCACCAGCTCTTCGGCAATGGCGGTATCTCCAATTATCAGGACGTTATTGATGCCGTAGTTGTAACCAAAAAGTATAGTTCGACCAGCACGGGCAATAGTGCGGAGTATCACCAAAAACAGGAAGGCCAGCAAGAATCCATATACCGGGACGAGTTTGGCAGGAAAGATAGGGCGCACAAAAGCGTAGTCGGCAGCAATGATAAACAGCATTCCGATAAACGAACCAAGGAACAAACGGCCAATTTCGCTGAATCGTTTTTCGTAAATATTGCGGTTATACAGACCGAGAAGCCCGAAGATTAATAACCAAAACGGCACCAGTGCCAAGAAGAGCCCAAGATAGGTAATGGCTGGTACGGGTTCGGCAATGGGGCGGGCATTAAACGTCACGCGGAGCAAAAACGCGCCCACGAAAGCGAGCGTCAAAGCCAGGAAGTCGCTAATGACTAAGAAAAAACTGTATACAAATGAGGCGTTATTCTTCATTGGTTATATACTAGATTGTACCATCTATGCAGCCAACTTTAGTAACCCGCCGCCTCAACCGTATCGCCAGCTACTTAGTAGCAGCAATCTTGGTATTGCTACCATTTCACGCATTGCTCACAACATGGGCGGGCAGCAACCTCGGCTATTTAGATGTTTTTCGGCTGTGGAAAGAGCTGCTGATGATCCCGCTGGCAGTACTCGCCCTATGGCTGCTCCATCTCAACAAAGCTTTTCAACAACAACTGGTGCGTTCATGGCTGCTGCGGTTTATTGGGCTCTATACGCTGTTATTTATTGGTTTTGGGCTCTACACAATTTTTACCGATCGGGCTACGCTCGAGGCGGTGCTGTATAGCTGGATCGTTAACCTGCGTTTTTTGTGGTGGTTTGTGGTTGTGTGGATTATCGCCCGGGCGGATCCGCTGATTACGCAACAGTGGCCCAAGCTCTTATTTATACCGGCAAGTTTGGTGGTGCTGTTTGGCTTGTTGCAGCGCTTTTTACTACCGGCGGATTTTTTGCAGCATTTTGGGTACGGCCCAGATACCATCCCAGCCACGCAAACTATAGATGGCAAGTCTTCGTACCAGCGTATTCAGTCAACTTTGCGCGGGGCGAATCCTTTCGGTGCCTACCTATTATTTGTGGTGACAGCGGTGATTGCCAGTTTGCGGCGCATGCCATGGTTGGTTGGCTTGGCTGCCGTTGCCAGTGTGGCGCTCTTCTTTACCTATTCGCGGAGTGCATGGATTGGGCTGGTGGTATCTTTGGCGGTGCTGGGCTTTTTGCAGCTGTCTTCGAAGCGCGGCCGCCAGGTTATGATTGTAAGCTTGGTGTTGGCACTAACGTTGGGTGTGGCTGGTATCTGGCAGTTCCAGCATAACGACGCTTTGCAAAACGCAGTCTTCCATTCTGACGAAAATTCGCAGTCTTCGCAGAGCAGTAACGAAGCTCGAAGCACAGCCTTGGTCACCGCTACTAAAGACATTATTGCCGAACCGCTGGGCCGGGGGCCAGGGACCGCCGGGCCAGCATCGGCGCGCAACTCGCAACCAGCTCGGATCTCCGAAAACTACTTTTTGCAGATTGGCCAAGAAGTAGGGGTGCTTGGCATCCTTCTGTTTGCAGGAATTTTGTTCGGCACCGTTCGCCACTTGTGGCAACGACGACGCTATGTACTGGCGCGCGTGCTCCTTGCTAGCCTCGCCGGTATCACCGTAGTAAACTTTATGTCGCACGCCTGGACCGACGACACGCTGAGCTTGCTGTGGTGGGGCTTTGCCGGTGCAGTGATGAGCTTACCTGCTATACTAGTTAAAGAGCTTAAGCATGAAACGAAAACGCAAACAAAAGCATCTCAAAAAAAGCCAGCGGCGCACACTCGTCCAAATCGCTCAGTATCTGGTTAGCGGTGGTGCCTGGTTTTGGAGCGGCTACTTTATTATCGTACTGCTCACCCCTGTAATTGGGTTGTGGTGGGCCAATCTTTTGGGTAACGGCGTGGGGCTGACCATTAACTTTATTCTGGAACGCAACTGGGTATTTACGAGCAGCAAAACCCGCAAGACTACCGACGTTACGTTCCGATACATTATCTACACCGGGTTTAATAACTTCATTCTGAACTATTTCATCCTGTTGGGGCTGCAAAACCTCGGTATACCAGTAGCTATTGGGCAGTTTATCGCCAGTGGCTTCTTTACGGTATGGAACTACTTCTGGTATCGTTTTTGGGTATTTAAAGGTACGCCGCATGCCCGGAGGATTCGTCATCATGGCTGAACCAACGCCGCAAAAACCGGTTCGTCCTACCAAAAAACAACGGGAGCTCTTGGCCTTCATCGAGGCATTTATTACTGAACATGGCTATAGCCCGAGCTACCGCGAAATTATGAAGAGCCTCAACTATACATCGGTGGCTACCGTTTCGCTGCATGTTAATAATCTCATTAAGCGAGGGCATTTGCAGAAGCGCGATCATGCCGCCCGTTCACTCGAAGTTATCGACACGCCTAAAACCACACCAATTGCCACTAACCGCATTAAGGCAGGAGATGAAAAGTGGCTGGTTGATCGAATCGATTACCAATTCACCCAAGCCGAGCAAAGCGGTGCTTTAGAACCAGCGGATCTCGACAGCTTATATGTATTGGTTGGAGCGCTCAAGGTGCTCGGCCTCGACGGTGCCGCACAAAGCTTTTTCCCCCGTTTATCTGAACTCAAAAAGCGCTATACTAAGTAACAGTGAATATCTTACAAGCACTCATCCTTGGCCTCATTCAAGGCTTCACCGAATTTATCCCGGTGTCGAGCTCTGGCCACTTAGTATTGGCTCACCATTTTTTGGGTATCACCGAAGTGGGCTTAAGCTTCGACGTCGCGCTGCACATCGGCACGCTCATGTCGCTGCTGATTTTCTTTTGGAAAGACCTGGTCAAACTTGGTAAAGCGGTTATCAACAAAGAGCCCGAACGTAAACTGGCTTGGCTGTTACTACTCGCCACTTTACCGGCGGTTGTGGTGGGAGTGCTGCTCGAAAGTGCGGCCGAATCAGCGTTTCGATCGCCGCGAGTGGTGGCCATTAACCTGGCATTTGTTGCAGTGCTGATGCTCATCGCCGAACGTTACTACCACGCAAGAGTACATAAGCCGACGCAGCTCAAAAATACCTCGCTCAAGCAAGCGCTGATTATGGGCGTGACCCAGGCCGCGGCGATTGTGCCTGGCGTGTCGCGTTCGGGCAGCACCATCACGGCCGGGCTTTTTGTGGGTATGAACCGCGTGGCTGCAACCCGCTTTTCATTTTTGCTGGGCATCCCGATCATTTTTGGAGCAGTACTCAAAGTATTTACCGAACAGGCTGCAATCACCCAAGTACGAGATGAGTACGGCATTTTTATTGTAGGAATCGTGACTGCCTTCTTGAGCGGCCTGGTGGCCATTCGCTTTATGTTGAGTTTCTTGAGCAAGCACAGCCTGGCAATTTTTGCCTATTATCGTATCGCACTGAGCATTATTGTGCTCATCGTTCTAGCGTTTGTGTAGAGGCAAAAAATACTACATCTAGCGTTTTGGGTTTGTGATATAGTTACTATACTTAACAATTACGTGGTGGAATCATGTGCAATTCATGAACTGTGCCGCAACTGTAAATTCGCCGCAAGGTGGACAAGTCAGACACACCATATAACCGATACGATCCCGAGCAGGAACGGTATAGTCTTCTATTAAGACCCCTCTGCTTGGCGACAAACGGGGGGAAACTATGAGCCGCGCAGCTCAACACAACAAACACACACAACACAAGAGGGTAGCGTAAGATGGAACGTGATGTTTCTAACCCGAATCGCGTACTGACGCCCGAGGCTCTGCGTGAACTCGAAGCAGTACGCGAACTCACCGAAGTCCATAATCTTAATCGCTTGCGTTTGCCCGATGGCACCCACGATCCGTCGGTACTTATGGATACCGTCGAAAATCTCACGACGGCCGTCAAAGAGATGGCGATTCCGCATGCTGTTTCGAC
The DNA here is from genome assembly GCA_964395925.1 of uncultured Candidatus Saccharibacteria bacterium. Lineage (GTDB taxonomy): Bacteria > Patescibacteriota > Saccharimonadia > Saccharimonadales > JAUPVS01 > CAYNBU01. The sequence goes on along the minus strand of CAYNBU010000009.1, from coordinate 7,738 downwards.
AGTACATCAAGAATACCGCGACGGTAGTTTTTACTGGCTCGACCTCACCGAAGAAGAAGTTGCCGAAAGCGGCTATGTTTTCCACTGGCACCCGGCGGCTCATGCCCGTGTTGATGTCGAAAAAGCAGAGGTAGTTGATGCCCGCGAGAACCTCAAACCAGGCATGGCCAAGGTTATGATTTCGCCCCGTATGAGTACCAAGGATGCACCGTACGAAATTGCCAAGCAAGAGCATCTGGCCGACGAAGACATGATCCGTTTGCACGGCCTCGACATGCAAGGCAATGAGCTCAAAGGCAAATACATGCAGTCAGGCTCAATGAAACATATACCGCTCGAAGCCTGGGTGGCTATGTTGCAAGATCCGAACAATATCTTCGGCAAATCCATCGCAGTAGAAGACCCAGAGTCGGCACTTTCGGTTATGCAGACTCATGCTGAGCTATATCTGTCGCTCGATGATTTACCCGAAGGCGTCATTACCATTATCGAAGCCGTAAAACCATACGCTGACCCCGATGCTCAAAGGCATATCGACGAACAGCTGGCGTGGCTGCGGCTCGACCAGGCAGAGCTCCACCAAAAAGCTTCAAACATTGCCGAACGGTGGCTTACTTTCGAAGTGGAGCTTGCAGATAGTTTGCACCAAAAGTATGCAACGCCAGCTATAGAGGACTTTATTGCCAGCCTCTCCGAGGAGTGGAGCACCGAGTTTAACGATATGCTTCGGCAGCACATCCGGCTCGACGGCAGTATCGCCATGACCGAAGAGCTTGCCGTGTTGCTTGAGCAATCCCGCAAGAACACGCACGTCGTGGCGGCCGCAGTAATCACCGACAACCGGCACGTTATTTCTCAACTGAGTACAAAAGATGCACAGAGTATCTACGAGCAAGAAATGCATATTCAGATTATGCAGCAAAACGGTCTTCTGAATTCACAGCAAATCCAACAACTCGAAGAGCAAAACGGTCAACGAATCGCTCAGGCTAATATCGAGGCGGGCGGTGGATGTCCAGGTTCAAACTCTGGAGCTTTTGGTGGGGCCGATAAAAAAGGCCCTGAAGAAAGCAAAGAAAGTTGTGTCATCAAAACAACCTGCCCGAACTGCAGCCACCTCAACACCGACGGTTCGGAGCGTAAAGAAAAGGTTGAGGTTACCGCAGTCATCGATGCTTCGAAGACCATTCACTGCCGCCGTTGCTCTGCCTGGGCCAACGACAAACACAGCTTCGAAGGATTTATCAAAATGCGCGTCAAAAAACAGCCGGTAGGTGTAAAATAGTAGGTAAGTATGAAAAAAGTGGGGATATACTCGGGGGTGTTTGACCCTGTGCATCATGGGCATATTAGTTTTGCGCGTAAAGCGGCGCACGAACTGGGCCTCGACAAAGTGTTCTTTCTGGCCGAACCCAAGCCGCGGCGCAAAAGTAATCCAAGTGACATTCGCCACCGCTTAAACATGTTGTGGCTGGCACTTAAAGATGTGCCCGAGCTCGAATTATTACCGCTCGACCACCATCAGTTTACGGTGCACGACACTTTGCCGTGGCTCGAAGAAAAGTTTGCTAATAGCGAGCTCCACCTATTAATGGGAACCGATTTGTTTTCACACCTGCATACCTGGCCGGGCTTTGAAGCGCTCAAAGACCGCGTTAATTTTGTGGTTGGCCAGCGAGCGGGCGAATCAAGCAAAGATATCACCATGATTCCGCATCATCCACTCGAAGCAGGTTTGTCAGAAGTAAGCTCTACCCAAGCACGCAACTTGGGCGTAGCAGAACTCCCCTCACTAGTACCAGAGCCTGTTGCTCATTATATCTCGGCTCAAAAGCTATACCGTTAAAACCATACCGCTAATGCTATACTGTACAGAAGTAATGGTATGTCGATGGAAGCCCAAAAACCCCAGCTTTATAATTTAGAGATTCAGCACATTCTTGCTGGTTTTAAAACGACGCAGCATGGCCTTACAGAACACCAGGCTGCAGAACGCCTCAAAGTATATGGCCCGAACTCCCAGAGCATTGCTAAAGTACCCCTATGGCGGCGCGTTATCGAGCCATTCACCAGCTTATTTGTATTGATCTTACTGTTTGCTCTGGCGCTCAGTTTGTTCGAGCAAAAATGGTTCGAGGCCATCATCATCGGAGTGATTGTCAACGTCAATGCGCTGATCTATTACTTCCAACAGTTTTCGGTGAGCCGGGTGCTCAAAACTCTGAAGCGCCAAGATATTATCAAAACCACGGTAATGCGAGGCGGTAAGAATATCGAGGTGAGCAGTGAGGTGCTGGTTCCGGGCGATATCGTGCATGTCGGCGAGGGCAGCAAAGTACCGGCAGATGGCCGCTTGATCCACGTCGACCGCCTGCAAGCGGACGAATCACTCCTTACCGGGGAATCACAGCTTGTTCATAAACAAGCTGGTGCAGTGGCCGGGACGCGGGCAGTGTACGACCAGCGCAACATGCTGTTCAAAGGAACCTACGTCCGCAGTGGAACAGGGCTGCTGCTAATCACTGCTACCGGTAATGCTACCCAGCTTGGTGCAATCAACGAACTTGCCGCCGAAGCCGATAACGGCCGTACGCCCATCGAACGAAAAATTAACGATGTTACCAAAAAGATCCTCATCGCTATTGGCATCATCGGGGTGGTTATCTTCGCGCTCGCTGCAATTCGCGGTATTGCTATCGAAGAAGCGTTGCGTTTTAGCCTCACCATGATCGTTTCTGCCGTACCCGAAGGCTTGCCAGTGGCGCTCACTATTGTGTTGCTTTTTAGCGCTCGTCGTATGGCTAAGTACAAAGCCTTGGTAAAGAAGATCTCGGCCATGGAAACACTCGGAGCCATTACGCTCATCATGACTGATAAAACGGGCACGATTACCCAGAATAAACTTTCGGTCGCCGATACTTACACCACGCATCGTTCTCCCCATTCGTTTCAAGAAGTACTTCGCTTGAGCTTGAATGGAGATGAAACCTACGTCGATGATCCGCTCGACGAGCTGCTGCTCAATGCAGTAAAAGATATCACGGTGCCTCATACCTGGAAAAAGGTAAAAGACTTTCCGTTCGAGCAAAAGCTGCGCATGAGCGCCACGTTATGGGAACATAATCACGGCTTCACACTTTATATAAAGGGTGCGCCCGAGCAAGTGCTGCACCACTGTACGGCAAGCCGAAAGCAAACCACCATAAAGGGCTGGCTGCACCAGTTCACCAGTCGCGGCTACCGGACGATTGCGTTGGCGCACAAAGACTTCAAGCAGCCGCCGCACGAGCTGAATCACCAGTCGCTGCAAGACCTACATTTCGACGGTTTTGTGGGCTTAAGCGACCAGTTGCGCCCCGGTATTGCCGAAGCGGTCAAACAAGCACATGCAGCTGGAATCAAGGTTGCCATGCTCACCGGTGATCATGTCGCAACGGCAGGATACATTGCCCAGCAGGTCGGCATTGCGCACGACGCCGACGAAGTGAGCGACAGCAGTATCCTCAGTAATGGTTCACCCGAAGAAGCTCGTAAAGCGCTCGAATCTACTACAGTGTTCGGGCGAGTGTTGCCCGAACATAAGTACGCCCTACTGAAGGCCACAAAAGGTTACGAAATCACCGCCATGACAGGCGATGGGGTGAACGACATTCCGGCGCTTGTAGAAGCCGATGCTGGTCTTGCCATGGGCAGTGGCACCGACGCCGCCAAAGATGCCAGCGACATTGTACTGCTCGATGACAACTTCCATACCATTATTAACGCCATTAAGGTGGGGCGCACGGTGCTGGCAAATATTCGCAAGATGCTGGTGTACTTACTAGCCACCAGCGGCGGTGAGGTGCTCACCATGGCCGGGGCACTGCTCTTTAATATGCCGCTACCACTCACGGCCGTACAGATCTTGTGGATCAACTTGGTTACCGATGGCGTGACAGTGATCCCCCTGGGTTTGAGCCCAGCCGAGTCGCACCACATGAAGCAACCGCCGCGCGATCCTAAGGCACCGCTGCTCGACAAAATCTTACTCAGCCGCACCATTTTATTGAGTGTAGTTATGAGCATTACCGTACTTACTATATTCAAGCTCAATCTCGATAAAGGTCTCGAATACGCCCAGACAATGGCATTCTTGAGCTTAATTGTGGTGCAGTGGGCAAATGCTTTGTCGGTTAACTTAGAGTTCCGTACCTGGTTGTATAACTTCGTCAAACCAAACCTTAAGTTGGCTGTAGCGATTGGAATCTCGGTAGTGCTTAATGTAATACTCTTTGTAACTCCGCTCGGAGGGGCATTTGGTATCGTGAGCCTCACAGCCCGCGACTTGGTTATCTCACTTGTAATACCGACTGTCGTAATGCTCCTGTTTAGCGATTTGCATAAGCTGGTATCATATTTTTTGCGGCCAAAACACCGCACCCATATGTGGTAGAGTTTTAGGATTCTTGGTCAGAACTGGTATTGTAGTGTGTTTGTAAGTAGCTCAGGTGTTTTTCACGGAAAGTCTTAAACTCAGTTTTACTGAAGCCATTTCGTTTAATAAAGCTGCTGATCTTCTCGCTACCGATGTAGTGCGGCAACATCACGTATGACGCGCCACTGCCGTAAAGTTCGGAGGCTTCTTCGGCATTGTCGGCCGAACACACAATCACGGCGTGTGAACCTTGAGATTCAAGCCAGTGAGTAAGGGAGTGGTTGGTTTCGTAGTCGGTCATGGTAGTAACCACCAAACGAGCTTTGTCGAGCTGCATTTCTTCGAGCAGCTCAGGGTCGGTAGCATCACCGTATAAATAGTTGATGTCTTGGCGCTCCAGCGTTTCGACAACATCGGGGTCGTAGTCTACCACTACAAATCGTTGCTTCATGGCTTTGAAAGTCTTTACAAACTCGCTGCCGCCTTTTTCATACCCGAATAGCACGATAGGGTAGTGGCTGCTGCCGGCACGCCCCTCACTTTGGGTGACTTTACGTTCAAAGAATCGTAAGTGGCGCTCAAGTACACGGAACACAGCCTCGTCGTACTTAATGAGGTAGGTGGAGGTAATGAAGGTCATGAGGGCCACGAGCGTGATTGTTGTTGCTGAGCGCTCGCTGGCCAGGCCGGCACCAACTGCCGAAGCCAGCAATACGAGTGAAAATTCACTCACCTGACCCAGTGAGATGGCCGACTTAAAGCTGGCGCGCTTGGTGTAGCCTTGGGCACCCAGTACGATCATAACAACCAGCGGCTTTACGATGATCACCAGCAATGCCAGCACTGCAGCAATGCCCACAACGTCCATAAAGGTGTTTGGCGTAAGCGTTTGCCCGAGCGTAATAAAGAAGATGATAATAAAGAAGTCACGCAAGGGTTTGAGCCGCGAGGCCATCTCGCTGCTAAATGGCAAGCTTGCCAGGCTGACACCAGCAAACAGCGCACCGATTTCAATCGAGAACCCGACTTGTTCAAAGAGGGCCGCGAAGCCCAGACCCCATCCCAAAGCAAACACTAAAAGCAGCTCCTTATTACTTTCGAGCGCCCGGGTAATACGCGGCACTAAGTACTTGCTGGCCAAAAAGAGCAGCAGAGTTAAGCCAATACCACGGCCGATGAGCAACGCAACTTCAAACGCAGTACCGTCGGTGTGAGCACGGGTCGACATGCCAATCTTGCCAACGGTTGCAATAACATCTTGCAGCAACAGCACACCAATGGTGATTTGTGCATAAAGCCGTGTAGTTTCGCGTTTATCATTAAACAGTTTCACAATAATGATGGTGCTGCTCAGTGCTAGGGCAAGCCCGACAATCAGCGATTCCATGCGGCCAAAATCAAACAAATAGCGGCTGGCACCGGCGCCCAGCAGGGTAATGGCTCCAACTTGAATAACAGTCGTCCAAATGATCGGTTTACTGAGGCGGGTGAATACTTTAACACTCAGATCCAATCCAATAATGAACAACAACAGGGCAATGCCCATAGCACTAATGCCGCTAAAGGCAGATTCGGCATGAATAATGTTGAGCAACGCCGGGCCAGCGATAATACCGGTAATAATGTGGCCGATAATCAACGGCTGGCGTAACGCCCGCATAATGAGCGAGATAACAGCCGCTAAGGCTATAACAATACTGATTTCGGCGAATAAGTTACTATGCATGTTTGTTTACTCTTTGTATATATTGTACAATGCTTAGGAGTTAAAACATAACAAGAATAAAAACATGAAAAAATTATTCCAAAAATTTGCAGCTATCATCTCTAACGCCACCGGTACGCCAGCAGCATTTATGCTCGCTTTTTTCGTTGTTGTCCTATGGGCAGTAACCGGCGATCTCTTTGGCTATTCTGATACCTGGCAACTCGTTATCAATACCGGAACCACCATTGTGACCTTCCTGATGGTGTTCTTGATCCAGAATACCCAGAATCGCGACAGTAAAGCGATGCAGCTTAAACTCGACGAGCTGATCCACGTAACCTCAAAAGCACGTGACTCACTGGTAAGCCTCGAAAATATGAGCGACGCCGATCTGGCCGCACTCGACCAAGAATTCCATGCTATTCGCGATAAACACGAAGCCAGCCCAGTACTGCACCATATACACGCTAAAATTGAAGCCGAACATAAACGGCGCCACATGCTTAAAGGAATCTTGCAGGGCACAAAGAACGCCGTGGTAGACCACGCGCATTTGCCTCATCGCAAAGACAAAAAATAATCCGCAAGAAATTGTTGACAAGCACAAGCAGTTTGTGTAACAATGGGTTGACTTCAGAAGTCTCGGGCAAAATAACCGCAGACGGGAAGACAAAAATCAAAATAAAATCAGGCAGAGCATCTAATTATTTTAGTGGCTTGTGGAGTGCCTGGGAGGAAATACAAAGATGCCGGTAAAGGTAAAAGTTATGAATTCACCAGAAAAACGGGTGATCGTGAAGGTCAAACGACCATCATGGCAACAGTTCTTAGTCTACTAGACTACTAGGAACGGTTAAAAAGAGCCTCCCTCGCGGAGGTCTTTTTATTGGTTTTGCTGAGCCAGCGCTTCGTCGATGACCTTTTCGAAGCCGGCGAGGTCACCAGGCGATTCGATCTTCTGGCCGTTTAGCACGAATACCGGAGTACCAGTGGCACCCAGGGCTTGGGCGGCCTTTACGTCAGCATTAATGATAGCCAAGACTTCGGGGCTGTTCATGTCGGTTTTGAACTTATCAACGTCCAGGCCAATTTGAGCGGCATATTGTTCGAATATTGGTGTGGGGTTAGTTTGCTGCCCCCAGACGTTCTGGTTTTGGTAGAGCAAATCGTGCATTTCCCAGAACTTACCCTGTAAAGCAGCAGCCTCGGCAGCACGAGCAGCTACCATGGCATTTTTATGGATCTGTACCAACGGGAAGTTGCGGAACTGGAACAAAATCTTATCCCCGTACTTTTCAACGACCTGCTTTACCACAGGGAAGTAGGCGTAGCAGGCTGGGCACTGGTAGTCACCAAACTCAACGAGTTTTACCTTAGCGTCAGGGTTGCCCTCAAAGTTTTGGCTGCCCGTTTGCGAGCTGTCGCCGGTGTTGTTCGAACCATTATCGCTTGATTTTGATTTACTGAACCAGAAGATACCGCCAAAGATAATAACAAGCGCTGCTAAAATGATCAAAAATCGTTTATCCATAAATCTGCGAACCTCCTATGATTGCCCGTTTATCATAGCAAGAATACCAGCTCTTTTAAAATCCTCATGCTAATCGTACTATAGG
>CAYNBU010000008.1:0-26405 GCA_964395925.1 uncultured Candidatus Saccharibacteria bacterium | reverse complement strand
TGCGCGACGTTTTGGGCGATCATGTTATTCAACGCGGTTCAAATATCACCGAAGAGCGCCTGCGTTTCGACTTTTCTCACCCCGAAAAAGTGACCCGTGAGCAACTCGACCAAGTCGAAAAGATTGTGAACGACCAGATCGCCGAAGATCTGCAGGTGAGCTGGAAAGAATACCCCACCGAAGAAGCTACCGGCCCGCTTGGCGCACTCGGCCAATTCGGCGACCGCTACGGCGACACGGTAAAAGTGTACTCTATGAAAGATCCAAAATCCGACGCTCAAGAGCGACCCTTCAGCTTCGAAATCTGCGGCGGCCCACACGTGGACCACACGCTCCAACTGTTTGAAGACGGTAAGAAGTTCAAGATCAAAAAAGAAGAAGCCAGCAGCGCCGGCGTGCGCCGTATCAAAGCCGTATTAGCGTAGCCTCTCGTGGTTCTCCCTAGAACATATTGATGCGTTGATGCGCTTATGCTACACTGAAGACACAAGGGAATTATGAGAACTACAATTACTATTAACGATAAGGTGTATCGAGCGTTAAAGCTGCGGGCTGCTGAGAGTAACGAAACAATATCAGCAATAATTGAGGACGCCGTGAAATATCAAATACTCGAAGATCTAGAAGATATCGAAGAAGCAAAACGCCGCGAAACAGAACCAACACAATCTTTCAGCCAACTCGTTTCTGAGTTCAAAGAAGAAGGCCTATTATAGGTGCTGTATCGACTCGAATATCGGCGTAGCGTCAAAAAAGAGCTGCGCAACTTAAATACGCGCGATAGACGTGCGGTAGTACGTAAGATAGAAGAGCTTGCAAGACAGCCGCGGCCAGATGGTTCGGTAAAACTTAAAGGTTCCCAAGATCTATTTCGAGTTCGCTGTGGCGAGGTGCGAGTTGTGTACCAGCTGCAAAAACAGGTACTAGTGGTTATTGTAATTCGCGTTGGCCATCGTCGTGAGGTGTATAAAAACTTGTAAAAGTGTACACCGAGAGCCTGGCAAACTGTGGTGGGCATGGTACAATGTATCGAGATTATGCTTGGAAAATTAAAGCAATTCAGTAAACCAGCCAAAGAGGGTAACGACCAGCTTATTGTTGCCCTTGATATTGGTACCGAATTCGTAAAAGCGCTGATTGGCCGGGTGAACGGCGACGAGATCGAAATTATCGGTGTTGGCCGGGTGCATCAGGAACTCAACGATATGCAGGCCGGGGCAATTGCCGATATTACAGGGGTGGTTCGCAACTGTAACGAGGCGCTTAACCAGGCCGAAAAGCAAGCTGGCAGTAGTGTACGCGCTGCGGTTATTGGTATTGCCGGCGAACTGGTAAAAGGTACCACCACCACTGTTCGCTGTAGCCGCAAAGATGGCACTAAGGCTATCGATGTACCAGAGTTTGAACGCATTATTGGTATGGTGCAAGAGCGCGCCCAAGATCGCGCCAAGCAACAACTTGCTTGGGAACTGGGCGGTAAGGCCGTTGATGTCCGCCTGGTTAACAGTGCATTAGTCGGTATCGAAATTGATGGCTACAAAGTGACGAACCCTATCGGTTTCCAGGGTAAAGACGTCGTTGTGCAGCTGTACACCGCGTTTGCGCCGCTTATCCATATTGGTGCGCTGGAGCGCACCGCTCAAGAACTTGACCTCGACCTGTTGGCGGTAGCTGCCGAACCGTTTGCGGTTGCTCGCTCAGTCATTGGCGACGACCCGAACTCCAGCATGAGCGCCATTCTTATGGACGTTGGTGGCGGTACGACTGACATTGCCGTCATTCACGAAGGTGGTGTGCAAGGCACTAAAATGTTTGGTATTGGTGGCCGCGCCTACACCCGTGCCATCGAAAAAGACATGGATGTATCATTTGCGCAGGCCGAAGAACTCAAACTAGGTTTGCAGACCAATAAGACGCCACAAGCCAAAGTCCCGGCAATCGAGAAAGTTTTACAAAAGACCGCAGATGTCTGGATTAACGGCGTAGAACTTGCGCTTGGCGAATTCAAAAAGCTCGATCACCTGCCAAATCATGTGCTGCTTTGCGGCGGCGGCTCATCTTTGGATGTGCTGGTGAATACGCTCAACCAGGGTGAGTGGTTTAGTGACTTGCCGTTTACCCGCAAACCAGTGGTGCAACACATCCAGCCCGAACAAGTGGTGGGTATTATTGACAAAACCGGCGATGTTACCGATCATACTTTTATTACAGCCATGGGGCTGTTACGCGTCGGCCTCGACACCTTGCAGCAGCAAGATGACACCACAGCTGGCCCGGTGACAGGCTCACTAAAAGACCGAATGAATAGGATGCTCCGCGTATGACAGAGGCACAAAAAGATACCATTTATGTAGACGTCGACGACGAAATCACGGGCATTATCGACAAAGTTCAAAGCAGTAAAAGCAAGATTGTTGCTTTGGTGCTGCCAAAACGTGCCACGGTACTACAAAGTGTTGTTAACATGAAGTTGCTCAAGCGCAGCGCCGATTCTTCGAAGAAGAACCTGGTGCTGATTACTTCCGAATCAGGCTTGATGCCGCTGGCTGGTGCAGTTGGCTTGCATGTTGCCAAGAACTTACAGTCCAAACCTGCTATTCCTTCGGGCCCCGACGATGCTGAACTCCCCGAATCACTAGTACACGAAGAAGAGATTGAACCAACTGAATCTGACGCTGCGGTTGACCCCGAAAAGAGCGTGGGTGAGCTTTCTGGCGAAGCCGAAGACGAACCAATCGAAGTAGATAACAGCGATAAAGCTTCGAAAGCGGCCAAGTCCGACAAGCCGAAGGGTAAAAAAGACAAGAATTTGAAAGTACCTAACTTTGAACGGTTCCGTAAGTGGTTTATCATCGGTGGTATCGCGCTGGTGGTGTTGCTTATTGGCGGCTATTTTGCCTTCTTCCGCATGCCAAAAGCAACCATTACCATAGATGCTGAATCGACCGAAGAGCTTACCACAGTAGCCTTTACGGTCGACACAACCACCAAGCAATTTAACGAGTCCACCAACACCGTGGCAGGCGCCAGTGAAGAAGTAAAAAAGACCGAAACCCAAACTGCACCGGCAACCGGCCAAAAGAATAACGGCACAAAAGCTACCGGTGAAGTCAATATGAGCGTATGTGTGCCTGGCATTACGCCTCCTGCATCGGTTCCTGCTGGTACAGGAGTGAGCGCTAATGGCCAAACTTACATCACGCAGTCTACGGCAAGCTTTTCGTATGATGCAGTAGGCAGCGGCTGTGTGCGCTTTAAAGCAAGCGGTGTTGACATCGTGGCTCAAAACGGCGGAGCAGGCTATAACGTCAACAATGCTACGTTTGCGGTAAGTGGCCGCAGTGATGTTTCTGCACAAGGGAGCGCCAGTGGCGGTACCGACCAGATTGTCAAAGTTATCTCACAGGCCGATGTAGACGCAGCGAACGCCAAGATGAACCCTTCGGCAAGCGAACAAGCAGCGCGCGATGAGCTTGCGGCCAGCCTCAACAAGTCGAACATGTACCCCATTAAAGAAACCTTTGCGGCTGGTACTCCTACGGTTACGACTGCGCCAAACGTGGGTGACCAGGCCGATACCGTTACCGTAACTTCGGTCACGCCGTATTCGATGGTAGGTGCAAGCCAAGACGAATTGCAAAAACTGGTCACTGCCCAAGCCAACAAAGAGATCGACACCAACCAGCAGTCGGTACTGAACGATGGCTTGTCAGAAGCGACCTTTACGGTTCAGCAGGCGGGCGCTAACCCCAAGATTTCGGTAAGAACGAGCGTAACCATTGGCCCAAAGATTGATATTGATCAGCTCAAAGAAGAGATCGCGGGTAAAAAGAAAGGCGAGACTATCAAAATTATCGAGTCTCGACCAGGGATTAAGGAAGTAGATGTGAAGTATAGTCCGTTTTGGGTCTTCAGGACGCCAAGCAACCCGGACAAGATTACTATTATCTTCAACAAAGCTTCCGCCAGTAATGACTAAAAGCGATGCACATATTGTTGCGCTCGATGTGGGCGCGAAACGGATTGGGGTAGCCACTGCACATGTGGTGGCGCGACTAGCTGCACCGCTGCAAACACTTGAGGTAACCGACGATATTGTGCAGCAGATCTTGCAAATACTCACCGAACAGCAGGCTGTGGCGCTGGTAGTGGGGCTCCCCCGCGGCATGGAAGGGCAAGAAACCGCCCAGACCCACGCCGTCGAAGAGTTCATCGGTGGCTTTCGACAACAGATTACAATCCCGGTATACTGGCAAGACGAGGCGGTGACATCGGTGCTTTCGGAGGCCGCTTTGCAAACCAAGAAAGGTAGTTACACCAAGGGTGATATTGACGCCCACGCAGCCGCCCTCATACTCGAAGATTTCTTGGCTACCAATAAGGAGTTCGCATCATGAAACGTGCAATTAGCTCTACTTTACGCCGCAAGCGTTGGCTGATTGCCGCCATCGTAACGGGGGTGGTCGTGCTTGTTGGCGTGGGTGGCGCGGTGGTTGCAGTCCGCCAGTTCTATCAGCGCAATTTGCAGGCTGTGAGCAATAGTCAAACAGCGGTGACAGTGACAATCCCCACCGGTTCCACGGTAGATGACATTGCAACTATCCTTAAGGACAACGATTTAATTCGCAACAAACGGGTATTTAGCCAGTATGTGCGCAGTAAAAATGTGCAAGATCAGCTCCAGGCCGGTACGTACTCGTTGCGGCCCAGCCAGGATGTAGCCGAAATAACCGAAATCCTCACCGGCGGGAATATTGTGAAGAATCTATTTACTATTTTACCGGGGCAACGGCTCGACCAGATCAAAAGCGCCATGATTAACGCCGGATTTGATGCTACAGAGGTAGAAGCGGCGTTCGACCCTGCACTCTACGCTGGTCACCCAGCATTGGTTGATAAGCCAGCGGGCGCCAGCCTTGAGGGGTACTTGTATCCAGAATCTTTCCAAAAAACTGCCGAAACCAAGCCGCAGACTATTATTGAGCAATCGCTCGATGAGATGGCTGCTCACCTGACGCCAGGGCTGCGGGCTGCTTTCGTAGCCCAGGGGCTTACGGTGTACGAGGGCATAACGCTGGCCTCTATGATTGAGCAAGAGGTGGGTAAACCTCAGGATCGACCGGTGGTGTCTCAGGTATTCTTGCGTCGTTTGCGCGAAAATATCAACCTAGCTTCGGATGCCACTGCTCCTTATGGGGCGGTTTTGGCGGGCGAACGCCCTTCGCTTACGTATGATTCCCCCTATAACACTTACAAATACCCCGGTTTGCCTCCGGGGCCGATTAGCAATGTGAGCGAATCATCTCTGTTAGCGGCCGCCAACCCGGCAGCCACCGATTGGCTTTTCTTTGTGTCGGGCGATGATGGCACGACGCACTTCTCGCGAACGCTCGAAGAACACGAGGCGCTCACGCAGCAATACTGCAAAAAACTCTGTAATTAAGCCGTAATTAGACAAAAATAAGCGGCTTCAACAGGGGTCACAAAACTGTGGATAACTTGCTTTTATGCTTGTTTTTTGCTATAATTGTTCGGTAACTTTTGGCACGTTGAAAACTTCTACCAAGCCACACAGTTACAGGAGAAAACGTATTAGTACCACAACATCTCTCACTCAGAAGCGCACTGCTCGCTTCAGCCACTATTTTAAGCCAACGACCTATCGTCGTTTATTCCGTCGTTTACCCAAGCGATCACGTAAACGCGCTATCCGTTATGGTCTGTTGAGCGCCAACTTATTGGTGCTGGTGGTTGTTGCTGCATTTGTTGTGCAGGGTAAAACGACCGATACCAGCCAGCTTAATCCGGCTACAGCTATTGGTGATGCGGCTCCGCTCACTAACCCGCTCGACCAGTTATCTTCCGCTGATATTGCGGTGCAAATTGCCCGTGTTTCTCGCTTAGAGCAGGCGCCGGCTGTTGCCAACAAAGCCGACACGGTAAACGCACAGCTTACGGTAAGTTCAGAAGACCAAAACGTGGTAAGCAAGCCACAGGTAGTTTCCGACGGGCTGAAGTCTCGCCAAGACATCCAGATGTACACTGCTAAAGAAGGTGACACTGTTACCAGTGTTGCCGAGCAATTCGGTGTTACTTCTGACACTATTCGTTGGTCCAACAACCTCACGGGCGATGCAGTCCCGGCTGGTAAGGAGTTAGTGATTTCTCCAGTCAACGGTATTGCATACCTGGTTAAACCTGGTGATACGGCAGATACCGTTGCTGCTAAGTACAAAGCAAACAAAGAATTACTGATCGCTATAAACGATGCCGAGGTAGATGGCTTGCCTGTTGGCCAGTATATTATTATCCCTGGCGGTACGCCTCCGGTTACTACAGCAGCGGTTGCTTCTCTCGGCAGTGTTAGCTCATCTGCAGGTTTTGCCTGGGGTGGTGGCGCGGCGGTGTATGGCGCAAATGGATACGACTACGGATACTGTACCTGGTACGCAGCAAACCGACGTGCGCAAATTGGTCGCCCGATTCCAAGCAACCTTGGTAACGCAAGTACCTGGAAGGTCTTGGCGCAACGAGCTGGGCTTGGCGTTGGTAATACTCCGGCCGCCGGTGCAGTGATCTGGACTCCACCACGCGACTACTATGGCCACGTTGGTTTCGTAGAATCAGTGAATCCCGATGGTAGTGTGAACGTTTCAGAAATGAATGTTGCTGGTTGGGGTGTAGTGAGCCGCAAGACACTTACTGCTGCTCAGGCTGCTGGCTACTCCTATATTTATTAAGCGGCAAAAAAGAGTAGTTAAAAAATGTTTGTAGATAAAGTTGATGCAATTGTAAAAGCAGGTGACGGCGGAAACGGCTCGATCAGTTTTCGGCATGAGAAGTTTATTAATAAGGGTGGCCCTGACGGCGGCGACGGTGGTCACGGTGGTAATGTTATTTTGCGCGCCAGTCGAAATCAAAACACACTGGCCGCTTTCCGTTTTCAGAAACTGATCAAGGCAGAATCTGGCGGTAAGGGTGATAAGCGCAAACGCCACGGTAAAAGTGGTGCAAACGAGGTTGTTGATGTGCCTATCGGAACAGTCGTAACAGGGGCCGAAGGCCAGGTGCTTGCAGACTTGGCGCAAGACGGCCAAGAAGTGGTTATTGCTAAAGGCGGCCGCGGCGGCTTTGGCAATGCTCACTTTGTGTCTTCGGTTCGCCAGACTCCGCGTCTGGCTGAGCTGGGCGAAAAAGGTGAAGAGTTCGATATACAAATGGAGCTCAAAATGATTGCCGATGTCGGTCTGGTTGGCTTGCCAAACGCTGGCAAATCGACCTTTTTGGCGGCTACGAGCAATGCGACTCCCGAAATTGCAAACTATCCCTTTACTACCTTGCGACCCAACTTGGGGATGGTGCCCATCGACAATGAAACCAGCGTATTGATGGCGGATATTCCGGGGCTTATCGAAGGCGCCAGCGAAGGCAAAGGCTTAGGTGATGAATTCCTGCGGCATGTCGAGCGTACGAGCGTGCTTATCCACTTTATTGATGTATATCAAGACAATGTTGCCGAAGCCTACAAGACTATTCAGAAGGAGCTTAAAGCTTACAGCGCTGACCTTACCAAGCGCCCGCAGATTGTGGCTTTGAACAAAATCGACGGTGTAGAACCGGCGATTATCAAGATCAAAATGAATGATCTCAAGAAAGCTGTGCCAAAAGGAACGCAGGTATGTGCTATCTCGGCGCAAAGTCACCTTGGCGTGAAAGAACTGCTGTTTGACATTAAGAAGTTGCTCACGACCGAGCAAAAAGTGATCGAAGAAGCTGCCAAAGAGCAGCCGCTGCCAGTGATTCGTTTGTATGAACGCGAAGACAACTGGCGTGTCGAAAAAGTTGTCGGTGGGTTTGTGGTTTCGGGTCAGAAACTCGAGAAATTTGCCGAACGGACCGACTTTACCAATAACCAAGCGGTGCAGCGCTTACGCGATATTCTCAAGAAAACTGGCGTTATGCGCGAACTGAGCCGCCAAGGTATCGAACCGGGCCAGGCCATTACTATTAAGGGCCACAAGGACATTCAGTACTAATGGCCGCCAGCCTGTTCTTCTATGACCTCGAAACAACTGGCGTGAATCCTCGTGCAAGCCGCATTATGCAGTTTGCCGGGCAGCGTACCGATATGAAACTCAAGCCAATTGGTGAGCCGGTCAACATTTTTGTGAAATTAAGCGACGACATTGTGCCCGACCCTGACGCTATTATGATCACCGGCATCACGCCGCAGCAAGCCAATGCCGAAGGTGTAACCGAAGCCGAGTTTCTCAAAATATTCTGGGAAGAAGTTGCCACGCCCGACACTATTTTTGTAGGCTACAATAGTGTGCGGTTCGATGACGAATTTATGCGTTTTCTGCAGTATCGTAACTTTTATGACCCATACGTGTGGCAGTGGCAAGATGGGCGTAGCCGCTGGGACTTGCTGGATGTTGTGCGTATGACTCGTGCGCTTCGCCCCGATGGTATTGAGTGGCCGTTCGATTCTGCCGGAAAACCTACTAACCGTTTAGAATTCTTGACCAAAGTGAACAAGCTCGACCACAGCAACGCTCACGATGCGCTCAGTGATGTGAATGCGACCATTGCCGTGGCCCGACTCATTTATAACAAGCAGCAAAAGCTCTTTGAATACCTGCTTTCTGTGCGTACAAAACAAAAGGTTGCTGAGCTAGTAGATGGTGGCGAGCCATTTGTGTACAGCTCCGGTAAGTACGCCAGCGAGTTCGAAAAAACTACTGTTGCCATAAAAGTGACCGATAATCCGAGCAAACAAGGCATACTGGTCTACGATCTACGGCACGATCCCACCGAATATATTGATAAAACCCCCGAAGAATTAGCCGAGCTGTGGCGCTACAAAAAAGACCCGAGCGAACCGCGGTTGCCGGTAAAGACTATGCAGTTTAATCGCTGCCCGGCAGTTGCTCCACTTGGTGTGCTTGATGCTGCCAGTCAAGAGCGGCTGCAACTCGACCCCAAAATAGTAAAAGCCAATCTTGCAAAATTGCGTAAAGCCAAAGATTTCGCAGGCAAGCTGCAAAAAGCTGTTGAGCTCATGAACGAACAGCGCCAAACTGAACTGGTGAGTAGTGAAGTCGATGTCGATGCCCAGCTGTACGATGGATTCCTCGACAGAGCCGACCAAGTGGTGATGAGCGCTATTCGCGCTGCCCAGCCAAACGACATGAATATGTTTGCCGATAAGCTCCAAGACCCTCGTTTGAAAGCACTACTCCCGTTATATAAAGCTCGCAACTTTCCGAAGTCACTGACCGCCGAAGAGCGTGCAGCGTGGGAAGCATTCCGCACTAGTCAACTCACCAAAGGTGGCGAAAAGAGCAAGCTGGCTCGCTTCTTTGCGCGGCTTGACGAACTTACAAAGTCGGGGCACCTAACAAAGAACCAAGAATACCTGATTGAAGAACTGCGGCTCTACGGCGAAAGCCTTATGCCTGATCCAGATTTCGCAGGCTAATAATGTCGAACTGACGCTGCAAGTGTTTACGCACTCGTGCGTTGTGCACGCGATATGCATATACCATTGCACTCAGAACGGCCACAATCAGCACAATCTGAAACCCGATAAATGTGAGTTGAATATGAGTCCCCGGGATTTGCCCGAGTACGATGAACTGCATCATAGCAACCACCTCTTTAGTTATTGATTACAGTCTAAAGCTATAGTTGTAATTATGTCAAGTCTATTTTATAGCACTTATGCTTAGGCGGTGGCGTGTTTGCCGTCTTGGTAGCTGCCAAGTATGGTTATTTCGCAATTTTGCGCGGCGAGTTCTTTGAAGGCAGTTTGGAGTAAAGGATCCTGTGCGCCGGCCTCGATATCGACGTAAAATACATAGTGCCAGGCCTTACCAATTATCGGTCGTGATTGTAGTTTGCTCAGGTTAAGCTTGTGTTTTGCGAATGCTCCGAGTGCGTTATAAAGAGCGGCTGGTTTATGGTCGGTGCTCAGAACTAAAGAAGTTTTATTACCGGCCGTTTCTGTTTCTTGCTTCTGAAGCGCAACAAATCGAGTGTAGTTGTGCGGGTTTGTTTCGATATGCTCAGCCAGAATTTCGAGCCCGTATGCTTTGGCGGCAGCGTGGCTGGCGATGGCTGCTTTATGCGGGTCTTGCTGCTGTGCGATGTCGGCGGCACTGGCAGCGGTGTCATGGGTTTCGAATCGTTGGGCATGCGCTAGCGTGGTGTCAAGATACGCTTCGCACTGAGCAAGCGCCACCGGATGAGAGTATACTTCGGTAATATCGGCAACTTTGCTGCCTGGTAGCCCAAGTAAACACTGAGTAACCTGCAGGTACACCTCGCCGCTTATCCAGTATTTATGCTTCAGCAGTAGATCATACACTTCGTTAATAGATCCGTACAACGAATTCTCGATAGCCACCAGCGCCATATCTGCGGTACCGTTTTTCAGTGCTTCAAAAACTTGCGGGAACGTATCGCAGCATACTAATTCGATATCTTGGCTAAAAAATTGGCGTGCAGCGATATCGTGGAATGAGGCCGGAACACCTTGGATCGCAATCGTTTTGGCTGGCATAACAGTTAAAAGACTACCATAAGACTAGAAAAAGTCAGAAAAAATCTGTATAATTGATTCACTTGTAACAAAGTGAGCCAAGATGGATGCGATAGTCGTTAAAGGTGCCCGCGAGCACAACCTTAAGAATGTTGATGTGACAATCCCGCGAGGGAAGTTAGTAGTGATCACCGGCCTGAGCGGCTCGGGTAAGTCTTCGCTTGCTTTCGATACGATTTATGCAGAAGGGCAACGGCGCTACGTCGAAAGCTTGAGCTCATATGCGCGCCAGTTCTTGGGCCTCATGGAAAAGCCGGATGTTGACCAGATTGATGGCTTGAGCCCGGCGATCTCGATTGACCAAAAATCGACCAGCCGCAACCCACGCTCCACCGTGGCTACGGTGACCGAAATTTATGACTATTTACGCCTGCTGTACGCGCGTATTGGGATTCCGCACTGCCCGGTGTGCGGCAAGGCAGTGGCTCGGCAAACCAGCACTGCCATTGTTGATAAGATCACGGCGAGCCCTGCAAACGCCAAGTTGATGATTTTGGCACCGGTGGTAATCGACAAAAAAGGTGCGTTTGAACACATCCCCGAGCAATATACGCGAGCCGGTTTTGCGCGTGCTCGTGTGGACGGCGTGGTGTATTCGCTCGATGAGTTTCCGGAACTCGACAAAAACTACAAACATAAGATCGAGGTCGTGGTTGACCGTTTAGTTAATAATGAAGACAGCAAAACGCGCTTGGCACAATCGGTAGAGCAAGCGCTCGAAGTTGCCGACAGTAAAGTGGCGGTGCTCAACGCCGACACCAACGAAGAACAATTCTATAGTTTGCGCTATGGTTGTGTTGATCACCCCGACGTGGTGATCCCTGAGCTTGAGCCGCGCACCTTTAGTTTTAATAGCCCGCATGGTGCTTGTGCGGTGTGCACCGGGCTTGGTTCACGCCTAGAAGTTGATCCCGAGCTGGTTATCCCAAATGGCAAGTTAACGATTGCCGAGGGTGCCATTCGCCCCTTCAACCGGGTGAGCACCGACGCCTGGTACATGAAGAAGCTCCAGGCCGTAGCCGATCGCTACAAGTTTAGTTTGCACGTACCAACCAGCGACTTAACCGAAGATCAACTCGACAAAATCATGTACGGTACGGGCAAAGAAACTTATAACATTTCACTGGGCAGCGGCCGCGCCTTTGATACGACGTATGAAGGGGTGGTGCCAAACCTGGAGCGCCGCCACAAAGAAACCGACAGCGACTTTATGCGCCGCGACATCGAACGATTCATGCAAGAACGGCCGTGCCATGCCTGCCATGGCCGCCGCCTCAAACCCGAAGTGCTGGCGATTACTCTGGGCGGTAGCTCAATTATGGATGTCTGCGAACTTTCGATCGACGATGCCATTAAGTTCTTTGACGGCCTCAAGCTTTCTGAAAAAGAACAGCATATTGGTGAAATGGTGTTTAAAGAAATCTGTGCTCGTTTGCAGTTTTTGCAAGACGTTGGCTTGAACTACCTGACGTTGTTGCGCAGCGCCGTAACCTTGAGTGGCGGTGAGGCACAACGCATTCGCTTGGCTACCCAAATTGGTTCGGGCTTGATGGGTGTGCTGTATGTGCTCGATGAGCCATCGATTGGCCTGCATCAGCGCGATAACGAACGGCTCATTAAGACACTCAAGCACTTGCGTGACTTAGGCAATACCGTGATTGTGGTGGAACACGACGAAGACACCATTCGCACTGCGGACTACCTGCTGGACATTGGCCCGGGTGCGGGTATCCACGGCGGCCACATAGTAGCTGCCGGAACTCCAGCTGAAGTTGCGAAAGTCCCGAAGAGCATTACCGGCCAGTACTTGCGCGGCGAAAAGACTATTCCACTTCCGAAGAAACGCCGCAAGGGTAATGGTAAGGAGCTGGTAATCAAGGGCGCTCGAGAAAACAACCTACAGAACGTTACGGTGAATATTCCACTTGGCGAGATGGTGGTGGTGACCGGCGTTTCGGGTTCGGGTAAATCGAGCCTTATTAATGATATTTTGGCCAAAGAGTTGCAAGCTCGTTTGCACCGTGCCAACTTGGTACCGGGTAAGCATGATGATATCGAAGGTATTAAGCAGCTCGACAAAGCCATTGTTATCGACCAGTCGCCAATTGGCCGCACACCGCGTTCGAACCCGGCAACTTACACGGGTTTGTTTACACCGATTCGCGAATTGTTCGCCAATACGCCCGAGGCTAAGTTGCGCGGGTATAGCCCCGGCCGGTTCAGTTTTAATGTCAAGGGTGGGCGCTGTGAAAACTGTGCCGGCGACGGGATTATCAAGATCGAAATGCATTTCTTGCCCGATGTGTATGTGCCTTGTGAGGTGTGCCACGGCAAGCGCTACAACCGCGAAGCACTCGAAATCCACTACAAAGGCAAGACTATTAGCGACGTGCTGGAGATGACCTGTGAGCAAGCGCTTGAATTCTTCGAGAACATCCCGGCGATTGCCCGTAAGCTACAAACGCTGGTGGATGTAGGCCTGGGCTATATTGCGCTTGGCCAACCGGCAACTACTTTGAGCGGTGGTGAGGCGCAGCGTATTAAACTGGCTAGTGAGCTCTCGCGCCGCCCAACTGGCCGCACGCTCTACATTTTGGACGAACCGACAACTGGTTTACATATGGATGACGTCAAGAAACTACTCAGCGTACTCAATGCGCTGGTAGACACTGGCAACAGCATGATTATTATCGAGCACAACCTCGATGTTATTAAGGCAGCCGATCATATTATCGATATGGGCCCGGCCGGTGGTAACGGCGGCGGGCAAGTAATTGCCGAAGGCACACCCGAACAAGTTGCCAAGGTTAAAGAATCGTACACCGGCCAGTTCTTGAAGAAACTTTTGTAGCTACTTTTTGTTGAGGCGGATATTACTCCACCAGAGCTTGAGCTTGTTAATGGCAAGTTGGCGTGTTTCTTTTTCTTTGAAAACATGCGCCAATGAACCAACAATACTAATAACAATGACGGCGAGGATAATTGGCGTGATAAAGTGTTCTACCCATGGCACTTTAGAACCGATCCAGTATCCAAGTAAGATAACACCGGCTCCCCATAAGACACCGCCAATGACGTTGAACACCATAAAGCGCTGCCGGGACATCTTGCCCATGCCCGCAACCATTGGCGCAAATGTGCGTATAATAGGAATGAATCGGGCGATGATTATTGTTTTGCCACCGTGCTTTTCGTAAAATGCTTCGGCGCGTTCAATATGTTCTTTGCGGAAAAGGATGCCGTCTTCTTTATGAAAGAGTCGTTTACCGGTACGGCGGCCAATGCTGTACCCAACATTATCGCCGACAATAGCAGCAACCACCACCACGATAATAAGGTACCAGATGTTAAATGACCCTTGAGATGCGAGGATGCCGGCTCCAAATAAGAGGGTATCGCCAGGTAGGAAAAAGCCAATGAGCAGCCCCGATTCGGCAAACACGGTTGCGCCAATGGCTATGAGGCCTGCGCCTAAAATTGCCTTATCAATGCTTAAAGCCATGGTGTCTAGCCTATCAATTTATAGGCAATCCGTCTAGGACGATGGCAGCAGGCAATTATGTTGCGGTCCTCGCTCGGGGCGCGGTTTAATCGGGCTTACGCTCTGGCTGCGGAGGCAACATAATTGCCTGCTGCCATCGTCCTCCAGCGTGTAATCTGTTATAATGGGAGGACAAACAACAGGAGGATTCTACATTGTCTGAGGATATTTCATTAACACTCGAAAAACGAGAAGTGGTTGGTAAGCAGGTGCGTCAGTTGCGGCGCGATGGCCAAGTGCCAGCCGTTATCCATGATCATGGGAAAGATTCAGTATACGTTATGGCACCATATGCAGTGATGTATAAAACGTGGCAACAAGCGGGTAAACATCACCCAATTAACATCGTGGTTGATGGTAAAAAGTATCTCGCGCTTATTAAAGACGCTGACTTTGAACCGCGCAAAAACGACTTGCGACACCTGGTGTTTAACGCCATCGAACAAAACAAAGAGGTTGAAACTGAAGTTCCGGTAACCTTTGTTGGCGAATCCGAAGCCGAGAAGACTGGCCTGATGATCTTGCGCCAAATCGAAAATGTTGAGGTAAAGGCATTACCAAAGAACCTCCCAGACGAAGTAACCGTTGATATTTCTAAATTAGTTGAGCTGGGTGACAAGCTCCATGTGTCTGATATCGTTGTTCCGGCCAATGTAACGCTCATTACTGAGCCAGAGCACGCTGTTGCTGTAGTGGAAGAGTCGCGTGCTCATGCTGCTGCGGAGGCTGAAGAAGCCGAAGCAGAAGCTGCTGAAGGTGAAGAGGCTGCCAGCGAAGAAGGCAAAGAAGCTACCCCCGAAGCCGAAAAGGCCGAGTAGACTTTTGCTCTCAGTTCGTTATAATAGAGTGTAAGCATAAGCGCTTACACTCTATTATTATGCGATTTTTACTACCATCCGACCGCCCAGTGTTACGCTCAGCGGGCTTCACCATTATCGAAGTCATGATCGTGCTGGTTATTGCTGCCGTAATCTTGCTTATTGTATTTTTGGCAGTTCCGGCTTTGCAGCGCAATTCACGAAACACCCAGCGTAACCAAGCGGCAGCCCGCATCGGCAGTACTTTCTTGGAGTGGCTCGGTGAGGGCAATACTCTGCCAGGCAATAATATGGGAGCAAATCAATCTGTAGCAAACGACCTCCGCAGCCGAGCAAATGCCGATATTTTTACGAAGCTCGAGATTACCAGCACTGATATTAGCATGCTTGCCGAAACAGGCCCTCAACCATCAAACCGAGGTTATGTGCAGATAAGGATTGGCCGCGTGTGCAACGAGAGTGGTACGAATATAGCCACGGGCACCGGTATATCGGGTCGCTACGCTATCGTCTATTGGCTCGAACCAGATATTTCTCGGTGTATTGAAGTACGCTAAGGTCCTTATTCTTCTATGAACCCGCCACTCTGGTGAGCCCACAGTTTGGCGTACAGGCCGCCCTTTTTGACGAGTTCTTTGTGGGTGCCTTCTTCGACAATCTTACCGTTGTCGAGCACCACAATGCGATCCATATGTTGGATGGTGCTCAAGCGATGGGCGATGACGATGCTGGTGCGGCCTTCCATGAGCTTCCATAGGGCGTCTTGAATGAGCGCCTCGCTTTCGGAGTCGAGGGCGCTGGTTGCTTCGTCGAGCACCAAGATTGGGGCATCGCTGAGCATGGCGCGTGCAATAGCTACACGCTGCTTCTGGCCGCCACTTAATTTAACACCGCGTTCACCAACAAGTGTGCCGTACTTTTCGGGCAGTTCCTGAATGAACTCGTCAGCATGTGCAAGCTTGGCCGCTTTTCGAATTTCTTTGGTCGACGCAGTGGTTTTACCGTAGCCAATGTTGTCGGTCAGTGTGCGGTGAAACAAGAGCGGCTCTTGCGGTACATAGCTCATGTGTTCGCGAAGTGAACTCTGCGTAAGGTTCGCGATGTTTTGCCCATCGATGAGTATTTCTCCGTCTTGAATGTCCATGAAGCGCTGCAAAAGTTTGGTGATAGTTGTTTTACCGCCACCACTCGGGCCAACCAGACCAACACGTTCGCCAGGCTGAATGCTCAGGTTAAAGTCGTGCAAGAATTTACTGTCGGCCTTCTTTTCGGGGTAATCGAAGGCTACGCCGCGCATCTCGATTGCTCCGGCTGTGATGCGTGGCTTTTCGGGGTGCTCAGGGTCTTTCACTTCGGGTTCAATCTCGAGGATCTCGGTCATTTCGGCGGCGTCACCAAACACACGGGTGAGCGTGCGGAAAGTGTTGTTCAGATCCCACAAGCGACGCAGAATCTGCGTAGTATATGTTAACGCAAGGTAGATGACTCCAGCTTGAATATGCCCCGTAACCGCCAGCCATACCGACAGCACGATAACAATAATGTTAATGCTGCGCTGCAGCATACCCGAACGGTACTCCTGGCTCATATTGAGCTTCATGGTATCAATCGAACGGTCGTAGACATCGTCGAGGCGTTTGTGCATCAGGGATCGTTCGAGCTTTTCGTTAGCAAAAGACTTCACGGCCAGAATGTTCGTAATGGCATCGGCAAGTTGCCCAGTTCGCCTTGTTTCGGACTCTGCCCAGCGCTTGTTGTAGGGGAGTTGGCGACGGCGGTAGATCCAGACAAGCGGCACGTAAAGAATGGCAATAACCCAAATGGCTACAACGACAATGGGAGCTTTCGGAGTTAAGATTATGGACGTAAAAATAACGCCGACAACGAGTTTGTAAACGTTCCAGGTAAGTGCATCGGTGAGCCGTTCAAACGAACCGCAGAACTTGTTAACCTGGTTCACCAGCGAACCTGCGAAACGATTAGCAAAGAACCGGTAGCTCATTTTTGAAAGATGATCGAACGAATGTATGTTGAGGTCGCGCATGACCTCTTCTTCCCAGCGCCAGAACACGCGAACAATCGCGGTCCACATGCTGTGAGCAAAAATCTCAAGCAGCAGTATGGCAAGCAGCACCGGCCAGATTTTAGTGAAAGCCAAATCAGCAGTATTGCCTGCCGCAAGCTTGGTAATGATAGAACTCACCAGCAGCGGGATAGCAAAATCTTCGGCAAATTGAGCAATGGCCATGCTTGGGTAGATCTTGAACATGGTCGCTTTATATCTGGTCGCAAAGTGCCAGTATATTTTGAGAGTCTTTTTGGTTGTAGTTGGCTGTTTCATAGCACACTGCCTCCTGCAGCGCGGTTTACGAATTGTAATGAAAGTGGTTTTTTTGAGAGTTTTTTATACGGAGCGGCTAGTCTGCCGTCACGGCGACAGTACTGGCTGGTTCTGTAGGGTTTTTGATACTGGACATGGTAGTGGTCGCCTTTCCGTTATTGTTGATGATTTTACAATTATATCACATCTGTCAATGGGTGACAAAACAGAGGTGAGCTGGTATACTACCGCTGATGAACAAGGTGATTCTGTACTACAAGTTTGTGCCGGTGGCCGACCCGGCTATGACCGTGCGCTGGCAAAAAGAACTCTGCAACCGTTTAGGGCTGAAGGGTCGTATTATTGTGAGCCCGCATGGTATTAATGGCACGCTTGGCGGTGATATCGAAAATCTACGTGAGTATAAGCGCGAAATGAATCGATCCGTAACTTTTAAAGGTATTACCTACAAGTGGAGCGATGGCACGGGCAACGAATTCCCCAAGCTCAGTATCAAAGAGCGCCCCGAACTGGTGGCTTTCCGCGCCGCCGATCAAATCGAGGTGAACGAACAAGGAGTTGTAGGTGGTGGTAAACACCTGAAGCCCGAGCAGGTGCACGAACTGGTGAAAGAACGCGGCGAAGATGTGGTGTTCTTCGATGGCCGCAACACTTACGAGGCTGCCGTGGGGCGCTTTAAGAATGCCGTCGTACCCGCCACCAAAACCACCCATGACTTTGTAAAAGATCTTGATAGTGAAAAGTATGACAGTATTAAAGATAAGCCAGTGGTTACTTATTGTACTGGTGGTGTGCGCTGCGAAATCTTGAGTTCACTGATGAAACAAAAGGGCTTCAAAGAGGTGTATCAAATGGATGGCGGCATCGTGAAGTACGGCGAAAAGTACGGTGACGAAGGTCTGTGGGAAGGCAACCTCTACATTTTTGATGGCCGCATGAACCAGAAGTTTTCGAGCAAAGCCAAAGACATCGGCGAATGCGTACACTGTGCAGGCAAAACCAGCAACTACGAAAATTGTGCCAATATTGCCTGCAATCGCTTAGTGTTAGTGTGTGAAGGTTGCGCCAACAAAGACCTCTGTGCCGACTGCATAACTGCCACCGCTCCGGTACAATAGAGCCATGAGCAAACTCGAAAAGAAACTGGCCGATCTGCCGAAAGACCCGGGCGTCTACTTTTATAAAGACAAAACCGGAGCGATTATTTACATTGGCAAAGCGGCGAGTTTGCGGAACCGGGTGCGCCAATACTTTCAGAAGAGCCGATACCGTGACCCTAAAACTGACGCCCTGGTTGCCGATATTGTGGATGTTGACTGGATTACCGTTGATAGTGAAATGGACGCGCTCTTCTTGGAAGCCGAACAAGTGCGCCGTTACTTGCCCAAGTACAATATTCTGCTGCGCGACGATAAAAGCAGCTCATATGTGCGCATTGACTACGACAGCGATCACCCAACAGTAAGTTACACGCGGCGCCCGCTCGACGACGGAGCGCAGTATTTTGGCCCGTACTACAGCACTACGGCCGTGCGTCGAGCGCTTAAATATTTACGCAAAGTTTTTCCGTATTCCACACATACTACCACCGTGCCCAGGCGGGCCTGCTTGTATTACCAGTTGGGTTTGTGCCCGGGTATTGAAGAGCATAAAACCAGCTTGGCAGAATACCGGGCGAATCTGCGCAAGCTCATTCAGTACCTGAAGGGTGAACGCACGCAGCTGATTCGCCAGGTCGAAAAAGAGATGAACCTGTTCGCGAAAGGGGGCCACTACGAACAGGCGGCCGTAGCGCGAAACCAGTTGTTTGCGCTCAAAAGTTTAGGCAAGCAAGTGATCTTTTCGGACACCGAATTTATGGATATTAGCAAAGACCTGGGCTTGCAGGGTTTAGCTGAACTATTAGGCTTGGCGGCAACGCCGCGGCGCATCGAAGGGTATGATATCAGCCACATGTCGGGCACTGACACGGTTGCCAGCATGGTGGTGTTTACCAACGGTATTCCGAACAAAACGGAGTATCGCAAGTTCAAAATGCGCATTCCGGGCAACGACGACTTTGCGCACATGAACGAAGCCATCACTCGGCGCTTAAGCGAAAAGAACCGCAAAGCCTGGGGCATGCCAAACCTCTTTTTAATTGATGGCGGCAAAGGGCAGCTCAGTTCGGCGATTGCCGCGCGCGACGCTGCCGGCCAGAATACGCCAATGATTGGCTTGGCCAAGCGCGAAGAAGAAATCGTGATTCATCGTGACCTTTCGAACGTAGAACTGAACCGCGAGTTCGCCCAAAGTGCCAACGCCATTCTGACGCAAGACGACCAGTTTATTAAAGTGTTGCTACCGAAAGGTTCGCATATCGTAAAACTGCTGCAACGTATTCGTGACGAATCACATCGCTTTGCGGTGAGCTATCACAGTGTGCTCAAGCAGAACCGCCAAACCAGCAGCCTGCTCGACGATATTCCTGGCGTTGGCCCGGCTACTCGCAAAAAGCTCCTCAAAACCTTTGGCTCGATGCGCGGTGTTACCCAGGCTTCCCAGGAAGACCTCGCCAAAGTTATCGGTTTGCAAAAGGCTAAAACACTTCACACCTATCTTGATGTGCACAGAACGATATAAAAATAACCCCGTGCCTTAAACAGGGTTATTTTTAGTTGTGAAACCCGGGGGTCTAAGCCTTGAGTTCGTCGCCCTTAACGGTAAGTGCGTAGATAACGAGCACGTCAACGACCATGATTGCCAGTGACCACCATGGATACGCGTTAAAGAATGCCATGTTAGCTACAAAGCTCAAAACTGCGAGGATAATCGCCGTCACACGTGCCCACATAGCACCGCGGAGCAGCTCCAGGCCAGCCATGAAAATGACAATACCAAGTACGAGGTGAACCCAACCCCAAGTCGTAAAGTCAAACACGAGCAAGCGTTGTTGCGTAACAAGGAAGAACTCGTCGTTAAAAATTGCTGCAAGGCCAGCAATAGTTTGTAAAATGCCCACTAGAATCATCATGAAACTAGCAAAATAGGCCCAACCGACCCAGCCGGATGAAGTATTGTTTTGTGTAGCCATAAAGACCTCCTTTTATCCACCCTTGATTGTAAGCTCATTGTCATACCTCAGGCCACATTTGTCAACAGCCCCGTTGTCGTAGCTATCCCTTGCTTGCGCAGGTTTGCTATACTTATAAGTCGGTATGTATAAGCATTTCAGTGCAGAGTTTTTTAAGGGGAACCGCCGGCGCTTACGAGAACTGTTCGTGGGCACGGCTCCTATTGTGATAACCGCCAACGGCGCCATGCAGCGTAATGGCGACAGCACCTATCCTTTTCGGCAGGATAGCAGTTTTTGGTATCTCACCGGTATTAATGACCTGGATGTCATTTTAGTGATGGATCGCAGCAAAGAGTATCTGATTATTCCTGAACAGAATCAGTACCAGGAAGTTTTTGACGGTGCCGTTAACCATGAGCAACTCAAAGCCATTTCGGGCATTGGTACGGTGTACCGCGAGAAAGAGGGCTGGCGCCAGCTCGGCAACCGATTGCATCGTTCTAAGCATGTAGCGACGCTGGCAGCGCCCAAACCTTACGTCGAACCGTATGGTTTCTATAGTAATCCGGCACGGGCCAGACTCATTGCCCGTATAAAAGAGCAAAACGAAGCTATTGAACTGCTCGACTTGCGTACTCATATTACGCGAATGCGAATGGTCAAGCAGCCAGGTGAGTTGGCAGCTATTCAAGAAGCTATCAGCATCACCGAAAAAGCCATAAAAGCCGTTCGTAAACGTACGTACAAAACGGAGTACGAACTTGAGGCCGCGATCACCGCAACCTTCCGCAAGAATAGGGCCAAGGGCCACGCCTTTACGCCCATAGTTTCGAGTGGAGCAAAGACCTGTATTTTGCATGATGGCGATAACGACGGCCCGATTGAAGAAGGCGACCTTATACTGCTCGACATCGGTGCCGAAGTCGAAAACTACGGCGCCGACATCTCGCGTACCTACACCCAAGAACCGGCAACTAAGCGCCAAAAAGATGTGTACCAAGCAGTACGAGCCGTGCAGGAATACGCGCTGAGCTTACTCAAACCAGGCATGACCATTCGCGAAAACGAGCTGCGCATCGAACATTTTATGGGTGAAAAACTCCGCGAACTGGGGCTCATTAAAACCATCGACAAAGACAACGTTCGCAAGTATTACTCGCATGCGACCTCACATTACCTCGGGCTCGACACTCATGATGTTGGCGATTATGATCGTCCATTAGAACCCAACATGGTACTTACTGTTGAACCCGGTATTTATATCCCGCAAGAGAAGATCGGCATCCGCATCGAAGATGACGTAGTAATCACCCCTGAAGGTCACGAAATTCTTACCAAGCGATTACCGCGCGACTCCTTATAAAAAGCAACAGATGATACAATAAAGCTAACGCTATGAATACTGCAATCGGTAGATTTTTATTACGATGGTTTGTGAGTGGCCTTGGGCTGTGGATTGCAGCCGCGCTTTTGGGCGGCAGCATCGAATACAACAGCCAGATCGCAGTGCTTATTGTCTCGGGGCTTATTTTGGCAATCGTTAACACCATTATTAAGCCGATTATTGTGTTTTTGTCGTTGCCGGCAATTGCACTAACGCTAGGGCTATTTATGGTAGTTGTTAATGGTTTGATGGTGCTTTTGGCGAGCAAAGTATACTCTCCATTGCATGTCGAAGATTTTTGGGCGGCCATGCTGGCTGGTATGGTTATCGGGTTCGTAAACTGGTTGGTTACCACCATTCTCGATAGCCAACGCTCGCCCGAATCGTGAAGCACTTCACCTAAGCGCAGATTTGCTCTACAATGGAGTGGATGAGTATCTATAACTACATTACAATTATCTCGGCCGTCATTTTAACGATTCTTATTTTAGTTCAAACGCGGGGGGCATCTTTAGGTGCTGGCCTCGGTGGTGGCGGCGGCGAGGTCAATACCGTTCGCCGCGGCTCAGATAAGTCTTTGCATCAACTTACTATCATCATTGCATTTATATTTGCTGGTTCAATTTTGCTAGGAATTATCGCATAAGAACATGAGTGACCAAACTTGGAGGGGTGGCAACAGTGGTTGATCGGACGACAAAGTTACGGTGGCGCAGACGGGTTCGCAAGAGCCGCCGGCAAGTCGAAACGCTTGGTGAGCAGGCTGAGCAGCATTTAGAAACCCACGTGATTACCCGCTTGGGGCGCTTATGGAATGTCCGTCGTTTCTTACTGAGCTGGGTGCTCTTAATGTGCTTACTTACTGCCACACTCATTGCTCAAACGAGGGCGCTGAGCCAGTATTATCAAAGCCCAAAACCTGAACCGGGCGGTAGTTATACCGAAGGAATCATCGGTACCTTTACGACGGCGAACCCGCTCTACGCGGCAGGGCCGGTAGACAGCTCAGTGGCGCGCTTAGTTTTCTCGGGCTTGTTCAAATATGATAATGAAAACCAATTGGTTGGCGACCTTGCCCGAGGCTGGCAGGTCAACGAACGCGGCAATATCTATACTGTCACGCTCAAAAAAGACCTCAAGTGGCAAGATGGCACGCCACTCACCTCGGCCGACGTATTGTTTACCTATCAGATGATCCAAAATCCCGATGCGAAATCGGTGCTAGCCAGTAGTTGGCAAGGGGTTAAAGTTGCAGCCGTCGACGCTCAAACCCTGACATTTACACTGCCGCAGGCACTCAACTCATTCCCGTACTCTATGACCAATGGTATTGTGCCG
Organism: uncultured Candidatus Saccharibacteria bacterium; assembly: GCA_964395925.1. GTDB lineage: Bacteria > Patescibacteriota > Saccharimonadia > Saccharimonadales > JAUPVS01 > CAYNBU01. Next base: position 3,325 of record CAYNBU010000008.1, on the reverse strand, counting down.
CAGCATATCTTGGGAGGTATCCCACCGAGCCAATTGCGATCGGTATCGTTTAACACCGTCAATCCGGTGGGCTCAGGGCCGTTTAAGTGGGAGACAATCGAAGTAGTAGGTGATGCTGCCGAACAACGTGAAGAACGTATCGGGCTTGCGGCCAATGAATACTATCAAGCTGGTAAGCCAAAGCTCGACGCCTTCATTGTGCGCGCTTTCCGCAACCAAGAAGCAATCATTAAAAGCTTTAATCAGCAGGAGCTGAATGGTTTGGTTGGATTTAACAAAGTCCCTGATCAGATTATACGAAAGGGTGGCTACCGCGAATATAGCTTCCCGTTAACGAGCGAAACTATGGTGTTCTTTAAGACCAACAGCGGGGTATTGGCTGATGTGCAGGTACGCAAGGCGCTCGCCATGGCCACGAATACGCAAGATATTGCTGCTAATCTTGGGTATTCGGTGCAAACTGTTAACGCTCCACTGCTAAAGTCCCAGACAGGGTACGATAAAAGTATCGTACAGCCAGCATACGATCCAGCGGCAGCGAACGCCTTGCTCGATCAGGCAGGCTGGGTTCGTGGTACCGATGGCTTACGCTATAAAGATGGCCAACTCCTTACTTTTCGTATGATTTCTGAGAGTACTCCGGAGTATGCTTATGTGACTGGTAAATTGCAGTCGCAATGGCGTGCAGTGGGTGCAGCTCCCGAAATTGTGCTTGAACAGGCAGGTGACTTGCAAACAGCGCTGGCCTTCCATAACTACGATGCACTACTCTATGGTATTTCGATCGGTGTTGATCCCGATGTGTTTGCTTACTGGCACAGCTCGCAAGCTGATGTACGCTCGGCAAATCGGCTGAATTTTTCAGAATATAAGTCGACCCAGGCCGACCAAGCCCTCGAAGCTGGCCGTTCGCGCTCTGATTCGGGTTTGCGGGCCGTTAAGTATCGTCCGTTCCTTGAGGCGTGGCGTAACGACGTGCCGGCCATTGGTTTGTACCAGCCGCGTTTCTTGTATATAACGCGCCAGGTGGTGTATGGCTTGCAAGAGCATACTATTAACTCGGCTATCGACCGTTACGCCAATGTTCAAAACTGGATGATCAAGCAAGCTCCAGCTGACAACCCCTAGACTTTTTGCGGCAAACACCGTAAGATAAACAACGTTCACACATCTAAGTGGTTCGCTGTTTGTGCCGCGATGGCGGAATTGGTAGACGCGCTACGTTCAGGACGTAGTGGGGGTAACCCCGTGGAGGTTCAAGTCCTCTTCGCGGCACCAGCACCGGACTTCTTTCAACCGTCGGTTCGTGGTATCATAACCACCGATGTTTACTAACAAATGAGGGTAGTAGGGTACATGAGTAAAGTCGCGCATTATCTACAGGAACACGTGTTAGGAGAGGTGCTTACCTCACAAGATGTACGACGTTACTTTTCGACAGATTGCAGTATCTTCTCGGTCCAGCCGAGCGTCGTGCTGTACCCGCGCAACGAAAACGACGTACGCAAGACTGCTCGCTTTACCTGGCAGCTTGCCGAGCGCGGTCGCTCGATTCCTATTACTGCGCGTGGTTTAGGTACCGACCAAACGGGTGCAGCTATTGGTAAGGGCATTGTGATGGTCTTTCCGGCACATATGAACCGTATTCTGGAGCTCGACAGCAAGATGGGTACTGTTACCGTACAGCCCGGCGTAACTTACGGTAAATTGCAGCAAACGTTGCGCACTCATGGGCGCTTTTTGCCGCCATATCCTGCTTCACTTGAGTACAGCACAATTGGCGGGGCGGTAGCAAACAATGCTGCCGGCGAAAAGAGCTTTAAATATGGCAGCACTCGCCAGTTTGTAAGAGGCTTACGCGTAGTGCTGGCTAATGGCGAAGTTATCGAAACCGGGCGCATTGGCAAGCGTGAGGTTAACAAGAAGCTGGGCCTGGCGACGCTCGAGGGTGAGATTTATCGTTCGGTCGATAAGCTGTTTGAGGAGTACGGCGAAGCATTGCAGCACTCTCCGCTCAATGTTTCGAAGAACGCCACCGGGTACGACATCTGGGATGTAAAGCGCAAAGATGGTTCGTTCGACCTTACGCCGCTATTTGTGGGTTCGCAAGGCACCTTAGGTATTATTACCGAGGTGAGCTTCAAAACCGAAGGCTATCGCCCGCAAACCACACTTATCGCAGCACCAATCGATGATATCCAAATCGCTGAACAGGTAATATTGGAGCTTCGAGCAATGAGCGACGGCCCGAGCGCTATTGAGCTTATTGACCAAAATCTCCTGAAGTTTATAGATAAGCACCAGCCAAACCAACTCAAAGAAATTGTCGAGAAGCCGTTTGCTAAAGTACTCCTGCTTATTGAGTTCGACAATGGTAACGACCGCATCCAGCGGCGCATGGCTAAAAAGGCGCAGAAGATCTTGAGCAAGTACGAAATAGCGTACCAGTCTGAACATGATGCCGATCAGCAAGAAGAGCTTTGGAAGATCCGCCGCAGTGCTGCTTCGGTGATTACACAAGTAGATGGCCCTGCTCGGGCGCTGCCGGTGATCGAAGACGGTATTGTGCCCCCCGAAAAGTTCCAGCAGTATCTCGAAGGTATTTATGCTATTTTCGAAAAACAACATTTGCCGGTGGCGGTGAGCGGTCATGCCGGTGACGGTAATCTGCACGTGCAGCCATTCTTAGACCTGTCGCAAGTTGGTGACCGCCAGAAAGTCTTTAGGCTCATGGAGGAGTATCACAAGCTGGTGATCGGCCTGGGCGGTAGTATTAGTGCACAGCACAATGACGGTCGTTTACGCGGACCGTATCTGGAGCAGCAATATGGGCAAGAGATATACCAGGTGTTTAGCAAGATTAAAACTATTTTTGATCCATACGGTACACTGAACCCCGGAGTAAAAGTGGGCGTGAAGCTCGACACCATTAAGCCACTGGTGCGCCAAGAATACAGTCTGAGCCATCTGTACGATCACCTCCCATATTTTTAAATAGCTGTGACCCCTTGAATTTTTTGCCGAAACACCGTAGAATAGCTTAGTTCATTGACAACATATGCATGCGCGGGTGGCGGAATTGGTAGACGCGCTACCTTGAGGTGGTAGTGGGAGTAATCCTGTGGAGGTTCAAGTCCTCTCTCGCGCACCAAATGTATGGTACAATTTTGACCTATGGGTGATTAGCTCAGTTGGCTAGAGCACCTCGTTTACACCGAGGGGGTCGGGGGTTCGAGTCCCTCATCACCCACCATAAATCAAATAAAAGTATTGTGTTTCAGGTTTGTGGTATTTCGGGCGATTAGCTCAGCTGGTTAGAGCGCGT